>JAVWBZ010000251.1:0-2584 GCA_036649255.1 Bacteroidales bacterium | reverse complement strand
CCGAAATAGGCCACGTAGCCGCCCTTTCCTACGATCATTTTCTTAATTTCATCATAGGAGTATTTTCCACTAAAACATACATCAATGATTTGGTTCATGGGAAGAGTGCCAGAACGTTCGGGAGAAAATGGACCCTCTCCATCTAATGCCTGGTTCACATCAATTACTTGGCCTTCTTTATGAGCTCCTACACTGATGCCGCCGCCCATATGCGCTACGATTAAATTCAAATCTTCATAATTTTTTAATTGATCATGGGCATAAGTTCTGGCAATAGCCTTTTGATTTAAAGCGTGGAAAATGGATTTTCTTTCAAAAAGAGGATGTCCGGCAATTCGGGCCACTTCTTCCAATTCGTCAACTACTACAGGGTCGGCAATATATGATTCTTGCAATCCTATGGAATGTGCAATGCTATCGGCAATTAAACCACCCAAATTGCAGGCATGTTCACCGCTATATCCTTTTTTAAGGTGTTCTTTCATTAATTCGTTTACTTTGTAAACGCCTGATTTTAAAGGTTTAACCAACCCGCCACGGCCAATGACCAAGGTAATGGAATGAATATCAACGTTATTATTTTTAAGTTCTTCTAAAATTACGTTTTTACGAAATTCGTATTGGTCTGCAATAGAGTTAAATCCGGCAAGTTCTTCGGTAGCGTGTCTGATGTTTTTTACAAAAATTTGTTCATTGTCCTCAAATACCGCTATTTTGGTAGAGGTTGAACCGGGGTTAATGGCAAGAATTCTTTTTTTCATGTCAGTTTTTGTTATTAAATATTTTTTGCAAGATCAAAATTATTTACCAGGAGTGTTTATGATAATTTTTTTTTCATTACTGTATCCGATACCAGCATTGGTCTTTACATAAGCACGAATGTAATAGGCTGTATCTTTTTCTTGGGGGGTCATAATCCATGTAAATTTTGTATCGGTAGTTCCTTTTACTAATTTTTCAATCGTTGTGCGAGTACTTGTGTGAGAAGGATTTGGTAAAAAGCTGTAGCAATACCCTTGTTCCGTGAAATAGGTACATCCTCCGTCATTTTGGATGGTTGCGGTGCAAAAAACAGAATCGATTCCAATATATTTAGTTTGAAGATCGCAAGTGGCCGGTTCAAACTTTTGGCAACTGCTAACACAAAAAAAAATGATGGTGAATAAATAAAAATAGTATTTCTTCATATGGCTGTTTGATTATTTTTTAGGTTGACAAAGATAGTAATTTTTTCTCATTTCAGCGATCTCAATTCGTTTTTTTAAGTAGTTGACATTTTCATTATGAGTATATTTTTTTTCCAAATGGGAAGCAATATATTTTAAAAGCGGAATATCTTTTTCTTCATCGAAAAAACTCTTCTTGTTGTACGTTTGATAAAAGGCCGTGATGGAAGCAAATGAACCATTATTTTTTTCAATGAATTTTCTTAAATAATCCGTGTGTTTTTCAACAATTTGATTGTAAGATGCTTCTATTTCCGTCCTGACACTGTCATTTTCGATATAAAAATTGTAAATTTTTTGAAGAGAATCGGTATATTGTATAAAAGTTGTAAGGGAATGTTCAAGTTCCCATAACAATTTGGCATCTTCACTTCCTGTGATGGTGTAACTGGCTGCCAAGTTTTGAGCATCTGCTTGAATAACTTGCACGTCTCCTTCTTTGGCTAAGGTGGTAAGAGCATTGTACGGAGTGAAATATAGTTGATAAAAAACAGGGTCTTTTAATTTTGCCTCCTCTTCCTTGGAATGAGCTTTAATTTTAAATTCAAAATGGCCGTTTTTTATTTTACCGGAATCAATGGTGGTGATTCCATCTGGGGTGATGACAGCCAAATACAGTTTGTTGTTTGTTACATTGGATAAATTTCCTTTGATTAAAATCTGATTCTGATCTTGTTGACAAGCATTTAATAAAAAAAAGGTTACTAAAAGTAAAAAAAATAGTTTTTTCATAATGATGTTTAATGAATAAGTTTAGACCTTTTTTACTTTTACAATGCCATTTACCAAGAATTTTTGCTGTGTTTTCAATAAAGTACAACAGGCACGGGTGCGGGCAAAAGAATCCAATTGATATGTTTTATTTCTGAAGAGAAAAACATCTCCAATTTGTAGATTTTTCACCATGATTTCTTCGATGGTTGTGCTCTTGTAAGAATCAAAAACTTGCATAAGTTCTTCGTCTAAAGAGCTGGAACTTTTAATTTTGGCAAGATGGTTTCTAAAAGCAACGGCGATATTGTCGGGGAAATTAATTTGCTCTATAGCATTGATTAATAATTTTTTATACTCTTCTTTCCACTCTTTTCCATGTGCTTTGACTGTTTTGGAATATTTTTTAAATACATAATAATGCGCTAATTCATGGATATATACCAATAAAAATTCGTAACTGCATAGATCATTATTGATACTGATAGAGGGGCATCGGTTCAGAAGAGGGTAGAATTTAAAATCACCTTTTTTGGTTAGTCGAGGAGAAGATATTTTTAAGTTAAAATTGTGTTGGTTAAAATAGAAGTAAACATAATCCAACGCTTCTTCAGGGAAAAACGGGCTCATTTGTTTGGCAAATGTTT
>JAVWBZ010000250.1:0-2604 GCA_036649255.1 Bacteroidales bacterium | reverse complement strand
GGTTTCTATTGCAGTGTATGTATATCTTATTTGGATGTTTATAACCTGTATTACCAGCGAATTACCTGTTGTTTCGTTTAAATTCTGGGCTTCTAAAATTTGGTTTATTACGTCCTGTTATTTTATGGTTATTCAATTGATAAAAAATGATTTAAAAAATGCTGTTACTTTTTTCAATTGTTATGCCATCGGATTGGCGGTCGTGGTGGTGATCACAACCGTTAAACATGCTTTGCAAGGATTTTCCGAACATGTTTCACATTGGGTCATGTCTCCTTTTTACAACGATCACACTGCGTATGGTGCTATATTGGCCTTCTTTCTGCCTATTACCATCGGTTTTATTTTTTTGCCTCAAAATACCAAATGGAAAAAACTGTTTTATCTTTTTATTACTGCTATTTTATTGATGGGATTTTATCTTTCATTTAGTCGTGCCGCATGGTTAAGTTTTGTGGCTGCCATAGGAGTATGGGCAATTTTAAAATTGAGAATAAAATTTTCATGGTTGCTTGTGGGAGGAATGTTGCTTGGAGCTACCTTTTTTTATTATGCGGATGATATTTTATACAAAATGGGCAGAAATCAACAAGATTCGTCCAGTTCTTTGAAAGAACATCTACAATCTATTTCCAATATATCAACCGATGCTTCGAATGTTGAACGTCTTAATAGATGGGTGTCAGCTTTTGGTATGATTGAAGAGAGACCCGTAATGGGGTGGGGCCCAGGAACCTATCAATTTGTATATGCACCTTTTCAAAAAGGAAAATACAAAACAATTATTTCTACTAATTTCGGCGATGGAGGTAATGCACATAGTGAATATATCGGGCCCTGTGCCGAAACTGGTTTTGTGGGATTGGCAACCATTTTGGCTCTTTTGTTCTTCATTCTCTATTATGGGATTGTTACTTATATTCGATCGAAAAACTATACTTCACGTTTGTTGAGCCTATCTATGACACTTGCTTTGTTTACCTATTTTGTACATGGTATTATGAATAATTTTTTGGATACCGATAAACTTTCCCTACCTGTGTGGGCGGCCTTTGCTCTCATTGTGACAGTCAATTGTTTTTATGAAGGTGAAGAAAAAAAATACCCAAAAAAAGAAAATAAATAACACGAGTTAGAGAAGTTTTCTGAAAGGAATTAAAATAATTCCGTATAACTTTTGTAAAGGAGAACGTAAACTCCATTTTGTATAATTAAATGGTTCACAGTTTTTTAAAGTATCTTCAATATATTCTTTGATGAGCGAAGCAATAGATACGTTTTTGCCGGAAAGGTTGATTTCGTACATATAACGAAAACTACGGTAATCAAAATTAGAGGATCCTATCGAAAATAGATCATCGTCTGCCATGATGACCTTTGCATGAATATTTTCATTCTTAAAATATTGTATATTAACCCCTTGCATATATAAATTGCCTAAATATAAATTACGAAGAGAATCGGCAGTTTTTACATCCGAGTTTTTTGGAATAATGATGGTAACGGTTACACCTCGTTTAACTGCTTTTGCCAATTGATTTCTAATAGATTTACCCGGTAAAAAATAAGGAGTAACAATGGTGAGCGTTTTTTTGGCACGGTTAATCAAATGAATAAAATATTTTCTGGTTTGCTGATACCCAATCGAAGGCTTTTCTCGAATAATATCAAATTCATTATAATGAATTGTTTTATAATATTTTCTGGTAATAAATCTTTTTTTATAACTCTGAAAATTATCTAAAAAAATCCTTTTGAAGATAGGGGTGATTTTCCCTTCAATTCTCAAAATACTTTCACGCCATTTGAGACTGTGTTCGGTAAAATTGGCTGAACCGATATAACTAATTTGATCATCAATCGCAATTATTTTTCGATGATTTCGTTCATGATTATTTTTAAACAGAGCCAGTGTCAGCACTATTTTTTTAAAAAAGCGAATTTTAATACCCGCATTGCGCATGTTGTCGAACATCGCCGTTTTACGTGTTCCCCATGAATCTACAATAATTTTAATATCAATTCCATCTTTGATACGATCTAACAACGCATGATATAATAACTTTCCAACAGCATCCTCATTCAATCGAAAAGTTTCAATGTAAATATATTTCTTAGCTTGTTGGATATCAATCAATAATTCGCTTATCCAACTTTCGGGAGAAGCAAATAACATGTATTGAGGTGATAAATGGTTAAAAAAAACGGTTTTCATTGGCATGGTTGCTACAAAATAATGATATTACCATAGTTTTTTGATTTCAGGTATCAGTTTATCAATATCTCCGGCTCCAATCGTCAGTAGAACTTGAGGTTTGTGTTCGGATAAATAAGGCATAATATTTTCTCTTTTTAATATTAATTTATTCTTTTTGGGAATTAAGCTGAGTAAGTATTCAGAAGTAATGCCCGGTATGGGAGCTTCCCGTGCCGGATATATGTCCATTAAAATGACCTGATCCAACAAGGCCAATACTTCGGCAAACTGTTCTGCAAAATCGCGGGTACGACTGTATAAATGCGGTTGAAAAATCCCGCAGATCTCCTTGCCGGGATAGATATTTCGTACCGCTGTGAGGAAAGATCTGATCTCTTCGGGATGGT
>JAVWBZ010000249.1:0-2639 GCA_036649255.1 Bacteroidales bacterium | reverse complement strand
GTGACTTATACGATTCGGAAGTTGAAGCTTGCGCTATTTGTGGCGAAGTAAAAGCCAAATTCAAAGTTTTCGGAAAATAAGCATCCCAAAACTTCGTAAATAAAAAACTCCGGTGAAAGTAATTTCCATCGGAGTTTTTTTATGATTAAAATTTATTGCTGTCTGGGGAAATTTCAGCTTAGAGGGGAACTCTCTATTATCCATTAAATTGCATCGCTATTTTTAAAAGAGAAACTTCCATCATGATTAGATGATGATAATCAATAAATTAAGTACGATTACCTGACAGTAACGATTAAAATTTAAGATAGACCACAAAAGTAAAATAACAAACGAAATAACCTACACACGAAACGCCAGTATATATACAATCGCATTCCTCCATAACGGAATGCAATCAACATCCCCACCACATGCAACTTTCTAATACTTTTGCCGAACAAACGGAAACACTGTTATCTTCATTTGCTCGGCAAAAGTATTAGAAATATAAAAAGCTATAAAACAATTAATTAAAAAGGTTTGTCAAACCTTTAGTCGAATCTTAAAACAGCTACCCAATCCCAGTTCACTCTCTACGGTCAAGGTACCATTGTGGGCTTCTACGAAATCCTTAGAAATGGATAAACCCAAGCCACTCCCCTGCACTTTGGTTCCCGGAACACGAAAATATCGGTCGAAAATAGTTTGATGATAGCGAGGGGCAATTCCTTTTCCAAAATCTCTAACATAGAGTTCCACTGTATCACCTTCTTGTTTGGCCCCAATAACAACATGACCATTTTCTTTTGAAAAATGAATGGCATTACTCAAAAGATTATTTAATACCCATGCAATTTTTTCACTATCCACAAACAATTTGCTGATTTTTTCGGTCGGATATTCCACCTCTACCTGAATATTAAATTTATCCAATTGAACGCGATTGGCTTTAATGGCATACTCAATCAATTCAATAGGTTTGGTAATTTTAGGCATCAACTGCAATTTACCTGTTTCAGCCTGTGTCATGTTCAACAATTCTCCTGTAATACCAAGCAATCTTTCACTATTTTCTTTAATGCTTTTTGCCAGTTGTTCCTGCTCTTCATTCAACTGTCCTATCCGTTTGTCTTCCAATAGCTGCAAACTCATCAGAATGGCAGATATAGGCGTTTTCAATTCATGTGAAATAGTAGAGATAAAGGTTGTTTTGGCCGAATCAAGTTCTTTAAATTCCGTTACATTTTTCAGTAAAATAATATCTCCTATCGTATTCGGAATTTCCTCTTCTCCTGCTGAACTTTCAATAGGGATATACGAAACCTGAAAGTAACTTTCCTTGTTATCGGCATATATCTTCAATGTTTTTTTATCTTTGGTGGGAGAGATCAATTCACGAACCAAACGACGAAGCAAATCATTTTTCAAGGCAATGGCTTCAGAGGGTTTATTAATAACTGTATCGCGTTGTAAATGAAGAACCTCCAATGCTTTTTCATTGATAAAAATAATTTCACGATCTTTATTCAATACAAGAATGGGATCAACAATACAATTAATGATAGATTCTAAAAATTTCTTTGCAATCAGAATATCGGCCAGTGTACTTTCTCTGTATTCAGCTAAATGTTCGGCCATTTTATTAAAACAATCGGCCACTTCCTGAAATTCATTTGAATCTTTGATGGTGATTCGTTTTTCATAATTAAGATTTGAAATTTCAATAATCCCCTGTTTTAATTCATTGACAGATCTGTTGATGGAACGGGGTAACCAAAAAAACATTCCGATACTTGACAACAAACAAAATGCTCCTACCGTATAAATCCAGATCAATGCTCTTTCAAGTCCCGGCACAGCGGCTGGACTCTCCGGATCCGTGGCCGTTAAAATTTCCAAATTCACCACAGAAAGCGATAAAAGTAAAACGATCATGGAAACTAAAGCTCCAACACCTAACAACAATCTTGTTCTAATTTTCATATTTCCCTTATTTTAAGATACAACAATCAAATCAATATTTGCTTTTGCAATCTCTTTTAAAAATTTACGATAGGCAAAAATCTTAAACAGGCTACGGGGAAGAGGTAGTCGAGGAGTTCCCAAATACAATATCGTGATTTGTCGCTGTTTGCATACTTCTAGAATCGTGCCCAAAATATCCCTCGACTGTATTCTCACCACTTCTCCTCCAAGTTCAGCCACCAATTTAAAATGATTGAGTAAATAACGTTGCCTTACAAGGCTTATCTTATCAGGACTTTCGGCAGGGGTTTGCACATATAACGTAGTAAACGATATATTGTAACGAGTGGCCAGTCGAGCCGCCTTGCGTATAATATGGCGTGGTTTTTTCTCTTGAGAATCAATACAGGCTAACAGACGTTCATGACGAACTCCAATACCATCATTATGGACTTCATTCTCAATTTGTTTCTCCACTCTCAATGCCACTTCCTTGAGTGCCAGTTCGCGAAGTTGTAAGATATTTTCAGTTTTAAAAAAATTGGATAAAGCCAAGCCTATTTTTTCAGGACTGTATATTTTACCAGCCTTCAAGCGCGCAATTAACTCATCGGCCGTAAGATCTATATTAACAATTTCATCTGCTTGTTGCAAAATGCTATCGGGAATGCATTCCGTAACTTCTATACCGG
>JAVWBZ010000248.1:0-2663 GCA_036649255.1 Bacteroidales bacterium | reverse complement strand
ATGATGATGTTGATATTGTCAACTGCTTTGGCTAAGGCAATGTCGTTGACCGGATTCCCTTCTTTGTCGTCCAATCCCAAATGTGACAGACAAATGATGATATCGCATTTTAGCTCGTTTTTTAGATAAGGAACTATTTTTTTGGCGATTTCAATGGCATCGTGATATTCTACCTGTTTCATTACTTCCGGGAAAGCCAATCCTTCTAAATTTACCGTTAAACCGAAAATACCGATTTTGAGATGATTTATCTCAAGTATGATATAAGGTTTTACTATTTTTTGCAACGCTTTGTCTTTGAATGTATAGTTGGCACAAACTACGTCGAAAGAAGCCTTTTTAAGTCGCTTAGCCAAGGCTTTCGTTCCATTGTCAAATTCATGATTCCCTAAAACTACAGCACGATATCCCATCTTACTCATCATTTCGATTTCGGGAAATCCTTTAAATAGATTAAAGTAGGGAGTCCCTTGAGAAAAATCACCAGCATCCAAGATCAAGATATTGGAATTTTCAGCTTTTAGTTGTTTAATTAATTCATAACGTCTCAGGTATCCGCCAATTTCACCCCGTTTTTTATCTTGATAAGGTTCTATTTGACTGTGTGTATCATTGGTGTGTAGAATGACTAATTCATTTTGCTGCCCGGAACAAACCAGATAAAGCATGAAAAATAGAATGAATAGACTGTATTGTATTTTATTCGCCATGGATTTAAAAGATTATGGTTGCGGTTTTATGATAACCCGATTGGAAAGGGGAGCCGTTATTTGATATGATTTTCCGCTCGCCTGTTTCGTTTTTTCATTCATCTTTTTTATATATTGAATAAAAGCATCCCGAAGCAGCCAATCTGTAGGGGTAACATTTTCAAAAGCGATGTTACTTAATATTTTATCGCCTCCCATTTGAATAAAATCAATCGTGGCCAAACGATAAATTTTGTGATCTTCTATTTTATTGTGATCTACATCAATACGGCGGGGTATGCCATTGTCATATTCGATGGTTACCTGTGAGTAAGGTTCATTGTCTTTATAGGTGAAACGGTTGAATATTTTTTTTAATTCGCTTCCTTTTAGAGAAATGATAACGATTTTGTTATCAAAAGGAAAAATGTTGAACAGGGTTTCTACAGTTACGTTTCCTTGTGGAATGTAGGAACGGATTCCCCCAAAATTTAATAAAGACAAATCAATAGGTAATTCGTTATGGGCTGTACAAAACGAATTGGTAATTTCAACAAGAACATCCGTTAAATAGTTAGAAAGAGGGCTTTGTGGGGAAAACGATCTCATTTCAACGGGAGCTTCGGCAATTACTTCATTCATTTTTTTTGCTAAACCTTGATGAAGATGTTCAATGTATGTTTTCATTTTTACATCTTCATTTTTAGAAAAAGAACTGTCTAAAACGACGGTTTGATAATTGAACTTTATTTCATTCTGTCCTATAAGAGTGAATGAAGTAAATAGATAACTAATAAGAAATAAAATTTTCTTCATGATGAAAAGATATTGCGATCTGTTTATTATTCAGGAAACCCCACAGGTTGCCCCAAAATGGCTTTACCGTTGAAGCCAATCGCACTTTTGATTTCATCTCGATAGATCATCCCCAGGGCTACTGTATTCAATCCTTCCGAAGCGCAATACAAATAGACGTTTTGACTTACATTTCCACAATCTGTGGCGCCATAAAATTCACGGCTACTTTCATCCATTCCTTCCATTTTATCATAATTGGCAACAAAAATGAGTAAAATAGGGGCTTTCTGTGCAAATTCTTGTTTGACAGCTTCTTTTCTGAAATCACCTTTTTTGATTAATTTTAAAACATTTTCTTTAGGTAAATATAGATAGATGCCAGTTGCCAGATAGGTATAAATATCAATTTCTTGATTGTTCCTTGCGGAAGGGGCGGTACGTTTTCCATCTTCACGATTAATCCCGTTGGCAGCCCATAATAAATTTGCTATTTGTTTCTCTGAAAGTATGTTGGAAGAGAAATTACGATTGGTCTTCCGAAGTGATAAAACTTCCATTAGAGACTTCCCTCCTGTTTTGTCAGGTGCCGGTAATTTAATATCTTGCCCGCACAGAGTCATATTCACAATAAATATACTAACAATAATACATGATATTTTTTTCATGATATAAAAATTTAAAGAGACTTTAAACGATAATTAAGTATTGACGACATCTCACTCACTTTAAACGGAGTTGATAGAATATCCGTTTAAAGTGAGTGCTGATGTTCGGTTATTGTTTTTTGTCAATCTTACCTGTTTGCGATTGAGGTTTGCCGATGCTGTCGCGCATTTGGGTATCGGCTTTGATATTTTCCAATTTATAATAATCCATTACGCCTAAGTTTCCTTTTTTAAAAGCTTCGGCCAAGGCAAGAGGAATTTCAGCTTCTGCTAAGATTACTTTGGCTTTGGCTTCTTGCGCCTTTGCTTTCATTTCTTGTTCAAGTGCAACTGCCATGGCTCTCCGTTCTTCGGCTTTGGCCTGGGCAATGTTTTTATCAGCATTGGCTTGATCCATTTGCAAAAGTGCTCCGATATTTTTACCTACATCAATATCGGCAATGTCAATTGATAGAATCTCAAAAGCAGTTCCGGAATCTAATCCTTTGGAAAGTACAACTTTAGAAATAGA
>JAVWBZ010000247.1:589-2669 GCA_036649255.1 Bacteroidales bacterium | reverse complement strand
GTATGCACGGTTGTTTTCTTATCAAAAACCGATGGGAAAAGGTTTCCGTTAAAATCGGTAAGTGTATTTCCGTTATCATCCACCACTCTGCCGGTAATGGTCACTTTAGATAAAGCCCTTGCCGTATCCATTTTTTCATGGATAGAAAGCCCGTTAATAGAATCGGTGATCACTTTAAATTGCGGAATAGGAAGCGGCATGGAAGGATCTCCCATCAAATAAATCATATTTAAACTACTCTGAGCACCACCATATTCATTTTTGGCATACATATTAATTTCCCCTACCGTTTTATACTGATTATTCTCTTTCTTAAAAAGCGACGCAAACAATTTTCGGGCATATCCGTCATTCGAAGAAGTATAAGCCACGCGAGAGGTTGTAATCATGACCGAAGAACCTCCTTTGGAGTTAAAAAAAGCAACTTCCGCCGGAGAGGTAATTTTGCGATCATACCAACCAAAATCACAGGATAATGTCATAATAAGAGGCTGATTATACTGGTTGGTCCACTTATTGATATCGGAAAACTCCAAAATGCGTTCGTGTGCCCAGCCGTCCACTCCACTATGGCCTATATAGGAAAGATAAAGTGTTCCACGATCCATTCTATTATTAATCGCTTTATTTACATCTGGATAACGTTGTCCTCCAGAGTTTGAAACCTGCTGATAAGCATCACAATATATTTTATCGAGATTAATATTTTTATTGCTGTTGGCAACCAATTGTGCACACTGATCGGCCGTATTGATGTGCGTATTATGATCTTCATCATCGGCAATAAAAGTAATAACGTTGCGCCAATCAGCCAAATTTGAAATCTGAGTTGAATTTACATTCGTAACCAAATTTTTAGAGGTGGTGTATTGAATGCTTTTATCCACTGCCAATTTTGCTTGCGCCGCATTGACAACGGGAAAACGTCCGATCGCTACTTCAATATATCCTTTACAACCTTCTCCGTCTGCATCCCCCAAAATGCCAAAATAATCGTCATTGGCTCTAAAAGCATATTCATTGATGCTTCCGACCGCTTTATTTTGCCAATTTGGAACAAACAGTTTATTCCCGGATATTCTTTCACGATAGTCAAAAGAAGGTCGCCCAAACAACAAAAGATATCTCGGGTAAAGTTTGTTGCTTTTTTCATAAATCATTTTCATATAATCGCGTATAGCAGTGGGATCTTGGGAACCACTCGAAAACTCATTGTACACTTGTTGGGGCGTTACCACCTTAACAGATAAGCCGTTATTTTCTCTTCTGTATTCGGCTAACCGTTCTGCCTGACTCATAAAATCGGGATACGCCACTATAACCATATCGACCATGCTTTCCCCGTGCAAATTTTGTCTTGACACGGAACCGATTGGTGTAATAGAATAGTATTGAGTTCCATTGAAAGCTACAAATTTTTTCAAGCTTTGGGTGAGGGTTTTAAATTGAAAAACATGATTACTCAAGGTTCCCATCATTTGAACGGGTTCTGTTGGAACGGTAACATCCCATATCATCGTAGCAGAATTAGCATTTGAAACAGAAAACAGCGCAATGTTATTCTCCCCTATCACCTCCACATTACAAAATGGAAATTGTGCCGAATGCATACTCAAATTGCAAGTTGCCTGAATTTCAATCCAATCTAAGTAAGCAACAGCCGAAGAGGAAGGTTTATTATAAGTAAGCCCCACCGTTAAAGAAGCAGCATTGGGGGTAAATGAAAAATCCGATTCACTTAACGTGCCAAAAATCTTATTGCTGGTACAAGCTGGAAGTAACATACGCCCTACCGAATTTCCATTAACGGTAACTTCAAACAAGGAAGAACCCGAATAAGCGGAAGCCGCAGATACAGAAACTCTGGCACTATTAGGTTTATATCCTGGCAACGAAAACGAATAAGTACGGGAAGTATTAATATCAAAGGCGTCTCCAAACCATTCTCTTCCGGTTTCAGCCAGCACTCTCGTATCTTGTTCATAAAAGTTATAGTGGGTATATTCTGAAACCGTTTGATTCGGAATCAGAGAACTATTATCAACGGATGAAATACGTTTTTTACTTCCTATTCCGGATT
>JAVWBZ010000247.1:0-554 GCA_036649255.1 Bacteroidales bacterium | reverse complement strand
AAAATAATAGGCATAGTCGGAATAAATATTGGTGTGGTGCGAGAATTTTTGATTGATTGCAGAGTAATCCCATGTATTAGGGGATTGTGCATAAAAAATGAGATAATCATTTTCATTGAAGTAACCGTCGCCTCCATCAAATATTTTAATAGGATTTTCACGCAAATCATCTATACGTTCTTTGGCATTGGCCTCAGGCAACATGCCACCACCATTGCCAAAAAGGGCTATATTTTCAGATTTTAATCCAGCCACAGGGATCCCCATGGCAACCATATCCTGATAGGTCACCTTATGAATTCCCGTTTGAGTAATAGAAAATTTATACCAACTGCCGTACTGTAAAACTGAGTTTTCGGCATACGATTTTTGTTGTTTACTTTTCATCGTTTTAGCGGTAATCAAAACATCGAAAGAAATTAATTTTTCAAATTTTCCACCTCCTCTTTTTACAATCGGGATAAAAGAAAATTCAATAAAATCATTTTTTCTATCGGAAATCCCACGAGTACTTACGAGCACCTTCTCATTTGTAAAATCGGAAGGAATTATTT
>JAVWBZ010000246.1:1652-2734 GCA_036649255.1 Bacteroidales bacterium | reverse complement strand
AATTCATTATTTTCAGTTGATTTTATAATCTAAGGCTTTTGTTTTTTGAAATATTGTATTTGCTTATTAAACAATAAACGGCAGAATTATTTGAGGGTTTTTAATAATAAATTTTCTATTTGAAACGACACTATAAAATTATAATACGATTGATGATATGGATTTGGGGATCTCTTTACTTTTCATTGACTGAAGGATGGCTCTTTGTATGATTCGTATATTTTGCGGATATTTATTATTTGCTTCTTCTTGTTTTTTTATTTTCAATATCTTGTTATTTGTTTTCTTTATTTAATTTTGCAAATTCAAATAAAATTTAAGAGATATGCAGTTTTTTTATCATCCTCATTTGTTTTCTGACAATATTGTTTTATCTGCGGAAGAGTCTAATCATTGTGCAAAGGCTTTGCGGAAAAAACCGGGAGAGTATATTTTTATTACCGACGGGAAAGGAAATTTGGCCAAAGGAAAATTACTCAATCGAGATTGGAATGCGTGTGTGATACATCTTGTTGGTTTGCAGGAGAATTATGGAGTTCGTAAAATGGAATTGCATTTGGCTATATCACCTACTAAAAATCCCGACCGGATGGAATGGCTGGTAGAAAAGAGTATTGAGATAGGAGTGGAAAAGCTTACTTTTATTATTTGCGAACATTCGGAGCGTCCCCGCCTTGATTTGGAACGGATGAAACGTGTTGGCATTTCTGCTTTGAAGCAATCGAATACAACGTGGCTTCCTTATATGGAAATACTTTCATATAGAGATTTTATGATACAACATGGTGATGTTCAAGTTCATAAGTTTATTGCATGGTGTGACGACTCTAATGAAAAACAGTTGACCGATCAGCTTATTACGATGAACAAAGTCATGCTTTTGATTGGCCCCGAAGGTGATTTTAGTGAAGAAGAGATTCAATTGGCTAAACACTACCATTTTACAGAGGTTAAATTGGGTAATCGTCGCTTGCGTACCGAAACGGCGGGCCTTTACGGATGCTGTGTGTTGGCTGGAAAGGCGGAAGAAAAATAATCTTTTGTTGCAAAAAAAATCAACTTTCTCATTAGTCATTTTTTGT
>JAVWBZ010000246.1:0-1642 GCA_036649255.1 Bacteroidales bacterium | reverse complement strand
GCTTAAAAAGTGAAATGATGCAAAAAAAATGGAGTTTTTTGATAGTAATTTTCTTCTTGACAATAAGTTGCTATTCTCAAGACTCTATTCATCCCAATGGTTATAATGTTTTTTATTACCCTAATGGAGAGAAATCCAGCGAAGGAACTTTGGTTAACGGACAACCGGAAGGGTGGTGGAAATCATATAGCGAACAGGGAATATTACTCTCGGAAGGAAATAGAAAAAATTATCTGCTGGATAGCGTTTGGACTTTCTATAATCTGAAAGGAGAGAAAACATTGGAAATCAACTATTCGGAAGGTAAGAAAAATGGAAATAGGATTCAATATTTTGAAAATGAATATGTAGTTGAGAATTGGCATTTTGATACACTGAGAGGAAGTGTGAATACGTATCATGTAAAAGGATGGTTGAAAAAAACAACTCCTTACGAAGACGGATTACCCCATGGAATGGAAAAAGAATTGAACGATACGGGGTTGGTCGTGATGATTGCCCGCTATTACAGAGGGGTGTTGACTCATCGGGAATCAATTAATAGAATTGATAGACATGGACTGAAGCAAGGAAATTGGAAATATTTCTGGGATAACGGTCATTTGAAAATGGAAGCTACCTATTTGAATGACAAGAAAAATGGTTTCTTTAAGTATTATGATGAAAATGGGAACTTCCTTTCGGTAGAAAAATATGAAAATGGTGAACTGATTACAGATGCTAAAGAGACCAAAGTATTGGAACGGAAGGTGGCTTACCATGCAAATGGGCAACCTTCCATTATAGCCACGTATTATAAAGGTATTCCGGAAGGAATTCGCCGTGAATTTGACAGTACCGGCAATATCATCAATGGTTATCTTTTTGAAAATGGATGGCTCAGATATGAAGGCGTAACAGATTTGAACGGGAAGCGTCAGGGGTGGTGGAAGGAATATTATAAAACAGGCGAACTGCGTTCGGAGGGAAAATATAAAAACTCAATGTCTATGGGTCGTTGGGTATTTTATTTCCCCAACAAACGGGTTGAAATTACGGGAGCATATAATAATAAGGGACAGAAAGACGGTGAATGGCAGTGGTTTTACCCGAATGGAGAATTGATGGTACAGGAAAATTGGGTGAATGGGGAATTGGATGGTGAATATATTGAATATGACGAAGAAGGAAATATCATATCCAAAGGCGTATATGTTGAAGATGCAGAAGAAGGAGAGTGGTTTTATAAACGGGGAACCGTCACGGAAAAAGGTAGTTATTACGATGGGATGCGTATAGGCTTATGGGAAACATGGTTTCAGGATGGAAAGCCGGCCTTTGAAATTAATTTTGATCAGGATTTAATGCATGGGAAATATACATCATACTGGGAAAACGGAAATATAAAATTAACAGGTAAATATGTCACTGGACTTCGTGATGGAGTTTGGAGCAAATATGATGAAGAAGGAAATCTTTTTTTAACCACCGTATATAAAGATGGGAAAGAGGTCAAATGGGGAGAATATGTTGTGGGTGAATAAGCAAATAACAAATTAGGTAAAGTATGATGGTTAAGTTATTGTATTTTGCTGATAATACAAAATGTGGAAATTTATGAAATGTAAAAAATTAGCTGTACTGTTGTTCATGATTGTTCTTG
>JAVWBZ010000245.1:0-2736 GCA_036649255.1 Bacteroidales bacterium | reverse complement strand
AAGAGAAGCTCCCACTGCATCTCCGTCGGGATTGTAATGAGAAACGATGGCAATTCGTTTTGATTGCGCTAATGTCTCGTTAAACTGTTGAATTTCTTCTTTGTTTAGCATGCTGAAAATTAGAGGTGCAAAAATAGTAAAATTAATGATGTAATCATGTAAAATTAAATTATTTCCGACAGATATTACGGAAATCACAATAGTTGCAATGGTCGCGATTTTCTGTTTGTCGAAAAGGAAGATCACGGTCTAAAATTTCTTCTAGTAATTGTACCAGGCAACTTTCAAATTCAATCAATATCTCCTCGGTTATCAATTCATTACTCTCTTCTATTTTCGGAATATCAGGCAGGAGCAAAGTATTGGATAACTCTTTATGCATTTCTTCAAATCCAATAATTCCACATACAATATCCTTTGTTTTACGCGAGGTTTTACGACTATTGTCATGTTGATAGAGAAAAGCATAATGAAGAAGTTGCATGAGTTTTTGGTAGTTTTTGTCTGAGAAGATCTCTTCTATCGATTTACATTTCAAAAACCTCTTGTCAACTTTTCCTGTTTTATAATCCAAAATGGTGATAAGATGGTTGCGAAAATCTATTCTATCTGCTGTTCCTGTTAGTTTGATGGGAATATTTCGGATATTGAGCGTATGGGAAAGTTGAATTTCAGTATCCAGAATTTCGAAAGGAGTTTCCCGCATCTCCTTGATTAGAAAGGTGAGATACATCACCAAACTTTGTTTGACAATAGTGATGGCTAAAAATAATCTTCCTCTACTTAAATCTTGCCCAGCTATATCTTCTTCTTGTTGAAATTGATCAATAATAAGAATTTCAATCTTGGCTATTTTTTCTTTTATTATTTTTTCAAATTGATCAAAGGGAAGTTGCTTGCATTCTTGTATGATAACATCTAATATTTTATGAATGACATTGCCAATTACATTTTTTTCCACATTTTCGGAGACATCTTTTACAGGTTCTATTTTTTCAATATTTTTTAAATAAAACTGCAGAGGGCAATTAATATAATTTGAAAGCGAAGAGGGGGAATATTGAAAATTAGTTAGTTTTTTTATGATATCCACTGTTTTCGCTATTTCGATGGGATGACGTGAATGGCTTTGTTTGGGTAAAATGGAGATCGTTTTAGAAATCAGTGAAATATTCGTCAATTTTTGCAAATTAATTTCAAATTCCAATTGATTAATAAAACGACTTTTTTCGGCTAAAGCGCTGCTTGAATCAGTATTATAAATTAAGATTATCTGGGAGGCGCGTTGTAACAGACGAAAAAAATGATAGGCAAATACGGAATCTTTATATTGATAGGTAGGAAGCCCGAAATGTAGTTTTACATCAAAGAGAATGAGAGAATTACTGCTTTTTCCGGTCGGCAAAATTCCTTCATTGACACTCAGAAGAATGATATTGTTGAAATCCAACGTGCGTGTTTCCAATAACCCCATGATTTGTAATCCTTCCGAAGGATTACCTTTCAAAGGGATTGTGAGATGTTTCAATTTATTGTTTAATAAAAATTCGATCGTGCTTAGTTCAATGGATTCTTCTTCTTCAAAAATATTCAAAGTTTCAGTTGCGGAGATTAGTTGCTGGTTGATCAAGTTAACCGTGTAGTAGTCGAGCGTATTTTCAATACAACGTGCAAATAATTCTTGAAAAAAATGCAGTATGTGATGTAAGATATTCTTTCCGTTTCCCTGTAATAATGGATAATGAAAGGTTTGAGAATCAAAATCTTCATTTGTGAAAAAGATTTTATTGCTTTGGATCAGGTGATTAATAAAAGAGGTGTGTTTCTCTTGATTCTGAAAAAAATGATTGATTATTAGCGGATTCCGAAAAAAAGTAAGTATATCTTTGTGATAATGTAAAAATTGGTTACTTCCTTGAATTTCCATGAATCTATTCCCATTTTTGGCAGTTTCAAGCAGCGTTTGAAGTAAATTGTAGGTTGGCGTGGCACTCAACGGGTATCCCATGGTAAGGTTGGCCTGACTGCAATCGTATGCATGTAAAAAAGGAAGCAACAGACTTTCGTCGGCGAAAACCAGAGCCGTATGGTTGAGATTCCCTTGCTCTTTTTCAATTTGATTGAGTTTTTCAATGGCATAGTATATTTGACTCATTGCCTTGGAGGCTCCCACTACTTCTATATTTTTTGGGATGGTAGCATAATAATTTCCTGTCCAGTGGAGCTCCTGCAAACGCAATCTGTCTCTGAATTTTTTTATCAGAGGAGTATAGGTTTCAGCATAAAATTGATCAAGATCAAAAAAGAGTTCTGCTTCCCGATGTTGATGATAATACTCAAGAATCTGCATTTCCGAAGGGCTTAAAGTATGAAAACCTGCAAAGATGTAACGTTTATAAGGATGATGCAGTGCATATTCGGCTATGTGTTGAGCCACATTTTTGTAAATAGCCCCCTCGTATCCGGCGTTTTGTTCGGCTAATTCTTGGTTGAATTGCACATATAAGGGATATAGATGGAGATAAAATTGGATGTATTTTTGTTGGTTTTCCGAAAGTTTTTCTTTTCCGAAAGATGTTTCCATCTCCTTGATGTCAGCTAAATTACTGTAAATATCGGCGGGATTGGCCAATTGCATGTCAATTTCATTGATATCGCTTAAAAAGGTTTCTCCCCAAGCAAGAAATTGCTGAAAAGTATCATGCTGGGTAGAGAACTTTTTTTTATAAACAGTGT
>JAVWBZ010000244.1:0-2744 GCA_036649255.1 Bacteroidales bacterium | reverse complement strand
CATTTTTCAGTAGCACTTCCTGCCGATTGGCGTCCGGGGAATGATGTAATTCTACCCACAGCAGGTTCCTGCGGAATTGCCAAAGAGAGAATGGAAGGCAAGAGCGGCCATTTAACCTGTTATGACTGGTTTTTCTGTACAAAGGAACTACCGAAGGACGAAGTGGAGAAACAATTAAAAAAATAATTCAATGAACATATCTTGCAGGTTACCGTTTTATAAAATGACCTGCAAGATTTATTTAACTCTAACTCATAATATAAATTAATTAATCAAGATGAAAATAGCCATTCCTACTATCAACCAGCAAGTAGATGATCATTTCGGACACTGTGATCACTACACTATTTTTGAAATTAACCAAGAGAATCAAATTATAAACAGTGAGAAGTTGCCGGCCGGGCAAGGTTGTGGTTGCAAATCGAACATTGCCTCCGTGTTACATCTTAGGGGTGTAGAAGTAATGTTAGCTGGAAACATGGGCGAAGGCGCCAAAAATGTATTGGAAGCCGCTCAAATAAAAGTAATCAGAGGATGTAGCGGTGATGTTACCGAATTGGTCAACCGTTATTTAGCCGGCACCCTAAACGATTCGGGCAAAGGGTGTATTTCACATGAACATTCATGTCATCAAAATTAAAATACCATGAGAACCATTCATTTAACCAAAGCTGATTTTTTATCAAAAGTGGACAACTATGAAGCCAATCCAAACGAGTGGGAATATTTAGGAGATAAACCCGCTTTGATTGATTTTTTTGCCACTTGGTGCGGCCCTTGCAAAAGTATTGCACCCATTTTAGAAGAGCTGGCCATCGAATATGGTCACAAAATCTATGTTTACAAAGTAGATATTGATCAGGAGCAGGAATTAGCTTCCGTTTTCGGTATCACTTCCGTCCCCACTTTAGTATTTGTCCCTCTAAAGGGAAATCCTCAAATAGCGCAAGGAACTTTGCCAAAGCAAACGTTGAAAGAAGCCATTGAAGATATTCTCTTAAAGAAATAGCCTCTTGCAGTATATCCCGCCTGAAGTATCCGAAATAGGGTTGTTGTTTTTGTGAACAACCCTATTTTTCATCTTTCAATTTTCTTTAGGAAAATTAAATTTCTATCTAACTTTCAATTGATACTCAGAATCAGGAAATTCCCAATTTCTGATAAGTTTCTTGTAATGCTTCCTGATTATCAGTCAAAATCAATAAGTTATCTCCTTCATATAATTTTGTTTTACCTGTTGGGACGAAAAAACTATCTCCCCTTCTGACCATAATAGCCAGTGTTTTTTCAGGCATTCCCAAGTCCATTAGCCGATTTCCCTGATTCAGAATCTCGGATGTAATCATAATTTCAGAGGTAATTGATTTAATTTCTTCTGAAAATTCGATATCGAAATTTTCCATTTTTTTCATTTTGTCATGGATAATGGCCACTTTCAACCATTTAGCCACCCTCGGTAATGAAGTACCTTGTACAATCAACGAGACTAAGGTACAAAAAAAGACAATATTAAAAATGAGTCTTGCGTGTGGCACTCCTTCGGCCAAAGTTATGATGGCAAATATAATGGGCACTGCTCCCCGCAAGCCAACCCACGATACAAATGTTTTATCTCTCAGTGCCATCTTTCGAAAAGGAAGTAACGAGATAAAAACACTGAAGGGACGGGTAACAAAAATCATTAGAAAACTAATAATCAACCCAGGAACAGTCACCGACCATAATTCACGAGGATTGACCAAAAGTCCCAGCGTTAAAAACATCATCAATTGGCTGAGCCACGACAATCCATCGAAAAAGTTAAGAATAGAACGTTTATGTAAAAACTTGGCATTGCCAATGGTAACACCTGCTATATAAACAGCCAAATAGCTATTTCCTTTGATAAAATAGGTAGCGGAGAAAACAAATATACAGCAGGCAAGAACCAAAATAGGGGACAGAGAGGTATCAATTTGCAATTTGTTGATGATATAAACGATCAGTTTTCCCAGCAAAAAACCTGCTACAGCACCAATAATCAATTGCATTAATACGTTTCCCCCAGCCAACCAATAATTGGGAGTTCCATTTACTTGTATAATGTTAATCAAGGTAATGGTCAACACATAAGCCATCGGATCATTGCTACCACTTTCAAGTTCCAATATCGGGCGAAGGTTATTCTTAAGTCGCAGATCTTTGGCTCGAAGAATTGAAAATACCGAGGCGGAATCGGTTGAAGACATCGTAGCAGCTAACAACAAAGAAGTGATAAATCCCACACCTGCCGATGGCAATGTCATTCCCAATATCCACCAAATTGCCACACCAGTAGTAATAGCAGTTAAAAATACTCCTACCGTAGCCAATACAATTCCCTGTGGAATAATGGAGCGTATTTCCGAAATTTTGGTATCCATACCTCCCGAAAAGAGAATAATAGAGAGTGAAACGGTTCCAATGATTTGTGCGATATAAATATTTTCAAAATGGATTCCCAAACCGTCGCTTCCGCATAACATGCCAACAATTAAAAACAACAATAACGCAGGAACTCCCAATCTATATCCTGCCTTTCCCGCTAAAATACTAATAAAAAATAAAACAGATATAATTAATAATATAATTTCAATTTGCATTCCTCTTTTAATTAATGAAACAAGATACTTCCAAAAAGTGACTCAAAAAAATAAGTTTTATTTATTTAACGTCATAGTTTTTTCAAAAGTTCATTTAAAAGAAATTATAGCATGGTTTTTTTG
>JAVWBZ010000243.1:599-2755 GCA_036649255.1 Bacteroidales bacterium | reverse complement strand
CTGGGGCATGCAACGGAACGAGTAAGGATCTTGAACATGTTTTTTCTCGCGGGTGATGATGTCGGAACCTTCCAATAATTCGCTAATATGGGTGGCGGTTAAAATCTGCCCGATATGAGGACGAACAATATGTACGGCAAGGTTAAACGGTTCTATTCTTCCATCGTAAGCATCCAAGGAAATGGCCCCGATAATGTCGGCCAACCAGGATAGTTTTTTCGATTTCATCAGCAACCAAACAGCGTATGAACTCATGAATTGTGTGCCGTTCAATAGCGCCAACCCCTCTTTGGAATGAAGCGTAATAGCTTCCCACCCGAATTTCTGATTGATCTCGGCCGCTTTGTATTTTTTGTTACGGTAATACACTTCACCAAGGCCAAGAATAGGAAGGCATAAATGAGCCAATGGAGCCAAATCACCGGAAGCTCCCAAAGAACCCTGTTGATAAACCACCGGATAAATTCCGTTATTGAAAAAATCTATCAATCTTTGTATCGTAACTAATTGAACACCAGAATGACCATAAGAAAGCGACTGCACTTTGAGAAGAAGCATGATTTGTACAATCTCTTGAGGCACCTCATCCCCAAAACCGCAAGCATGAGAAATAACCAGATTTCGCTGTAACGTTGAAAGATCTTCCAAAGAGATACTTTGGTTACAAAGAGAACCAAAACCCGTGGTAACTCCATAAACTGGTACCTTACTGGTTTTCATCTTTTCATCTAAATATTGACGACATTTTTCAACGGCTTCAACCGCCTCTTCCGAAAGAGATATCTTGGCTTTATTTTTAATAATTTTTTCAACCAAGTCAAGGCTGAAAAAATCTGAAGAAATGGAGTGCTTTTTCATTCTATATTATTTTTGATAATGATTTTCATGGCTGCAAAAATACAAAAAAAATGATAGCCAATTCCATCATGATAAAGGATCAATCTATTAATTTCTATACATATTTCAGGGCGTGTCGGCTTCGCCGTCGCGTCTTTTGCTATACTCCTCGCCGCCCCTTCTGGCCTTGTGGCCAATATCTTCCGCATTTCACCATCCCAACCGTTGTTCTACTCTTGCCATTATTTCACATCCGAAGCGGCTGCGGGGTGCCGCTTCAGCCGCTCACGCAAGGCAGGGAACATTTTTCCCGAATCACCCATTCCTCAGAAGGGATATCTTTAAAAAGATAAACCGCAATCTCTTTCACAACCTTGACGGTTGCATTGTACTACCCAATTATATCAGTTTTGCTCCTGAATTATTTTTTCTTTAAGAGCAAGTCAATAAATTCATTCTATTTTTATTTGAAAGTTGATTTATTAATAGTATCTTTGTAAATGTTAAAAGAATATACCTTATCCAACCTGTTATCCATTTTCCCCACAAATATTGCTTATTACGCGAATCGCTTAGAAACAATGAAAACGCCGGAATGGCCGCATCGACGGGCTTTCTATTCAATAATTTGGTTTACGCATGGAGAAGGGAGTCAAGTAATCGATTTCATTGAGTATCAGATTATACCCGGAAGGATCTTTCTAATAAATCCCGAACAGATAAATAAAGGGATTTATTCCCGCAATAGCAAAGGTTATATTCTTCTATTTTCCAAATCTCTTGCCTCCAGCTAAATATTGAATTTCGAAAATCTTGTCTTGATATTAAAAAATGTGAAAACCTTTTACTCCAACTGATATTTAAAAAGCTCATTAAAGATTGTAAATCTAATAATAATGACTTTCAGTATAAAAACATAGCATCCATCCAATATTTTTATTCATTGGTTTCAGACAAAATGAATGATAAGGCATTTTCATTGGACAAGACAAATAATATTTTTCGACAATTTAAGGAATTAATATTAAAGAATCATTTTAAAACTGAATCAATGAGCACATATGCTGATACTCTTCATATCTCAACGGTTGTACTAAATACCATTTGCCAGAACTTTGCAGGTATTTCTGCAAAACAACTTTTTCTGGACTTGAAAATAACGGAAGCAAAACGATTATTGCTTTATAGCGATCTAAATATCAATGAAATATCTTTTCAATTAGGATTCGAAGATTCCTCTTACTTTGCCCGTATTTTTAAAAAAAAGACTCTTCTATCTCCAACATCGTTTCAGGGAAAGTGTCGAAAATAAAGCTAAA
>JAVWBZ010000243.1:0-589 GCA_036649255.1 Bacteroidales bacterium | reverse complement strand
AGTTACTCGAAAGATTTTGGACTTAAAGGAAAAGTTAATGGTAAATGGATATTCTTTTGGCAAGATTTTTCCTGTAGTTCTTACCGATAATGGTGGTGAGTTTTGGAATATTTTTGCATTAGAAAAAGTAAAACGTCCAACCAAAGTAAAATCTGGTTGATGTAATAGTCTATCGATTATATCATTTCAAATTCTTTTTTTCCTTCGCAACTTCTTTTCTGCTGGAATAGCTGTATCGTACTATACTAAAGAAAGCGTGGGGAAAAATATCATCAAAATAAATCTCTAAAAATTAACTTATGAAAGGTAACGAAAAACGAAAAGAAAAGAAAAAAGAAAAATCTACTACCGGAAAATCAAAACCATTGACTGATTACCAAAAAGGAAAATCAAACAAACAAGATCCTGATATTAACCTAAAATCTAAAATCTGATGGTACATGTAAAAAGAGAAGGTATTCTATTGGAAAAAACAGATCTGGCTTTTGAAAATGAAGGTGTAATGAATCCGGCTATCATGAGCGAAGGAGAAACCATACACTTATTCTATAGGGCTGTGCGGGAAGGCAATCATTCAACTATTGGCTAT
>JAVWBZ010000242.1:0-2794 GCA_036649255.1 Bacteroidales bacterium | reverse complement strand
AATCCATCAACCTAGTAGCTTCTTCCTTCGGGAAAGCTTTTCTTTCCGAAAACGATGAAGTGATCATCACGGAGATGGAACATCATGCTAATATTGTGCCTTGGCAAATCATTTGTGAAGAAAAAAAAGCCAAACTAAGAATATTACCTTTTGACGAACGGGGTGTATTGAATATAGAACAGTTGGACCCCATGTTCAATGAAAAGACCAAAATAGTATCCGTAACTCATGTTTCCAACACATTAGGCACTATCAACCCCATTAAAGAAATCATTGAAAGAGCCCATCAGCACCATGTTCCGGTTATGATTGATGGCGCTCAGGGAGTTTCACATTGCAACGTGGACGTACAGGCATTGGATTGTGATTTTTATTGTTTTTCAGGGCATAAAATGTATGCTCCCATGGGAATCGGTATTTTATATGGGAAGGAAAAATGGTTGGAAAAGATGCCTCCTTATCAAGGTGGTGGGGAAATGATCAAACAGGTTACTTTCGAAAAAACAACTTATAATGAACTTCCCTTTAAATTTGAAGCAGGAACTCCCAGTGTGGGTGATGTAATCGGTTTAAAAACCGCTATTGAATACATGGAAAAAATTGGCATGGAAAAAATTGAAAAACATGAGAATCATCTTCTTCAATATGCTACCGAAAGATTATCTTCTATTGAAGGGTTAAAAATATATGGTACAGCACCTCATAAAACCGCTGTTATATCTTTCCTATTACACAACATACACCCTTATGATATAGGGGTCATTCTTAACAGATTGGGAATTGCAGTAAGAACAGGTCATCATTGTACACAACCTATCATGGATAAATTTAAAATTCCGGGTACGGTACGTGCCTCCTTCGCACTTTACAATATCATGGAAGAAGTTGACGTTCTTTATGAAGCCGTCGTACGCGCTAAAAAAATGTTAAGCTAATTATTATTTGATTAAGAACGGGAATTTATCGAAGTTTTTCAAAGCAATTGCAGTACCGCGTGCCACTGCTTTCAAAGGATCTTCTGCAACATGAACTTTCAATTTTGTTTTTTTGGAAATACGTTTATCCAACCCTCTCAATAAAGAACCTCCACCGGCCATGTAAATTCCGGTTTTGTAGATATCAGCCGAAAGTTCCGAAGGAGTATTTTCCAAAGCATTAATAACAGCTGCTTCAATTTTAGATATCGAACGATCCAATGCTTGGGCAATTTCACGATAATTTACCTTAACGGCAATCGGAATGCCTTGTAAAAGGTCGCGCCCATAAACTTCATAATCTTCAGGTGGGTTTTCAAGATCCTCAATGGCAGAACCTACATTGATTTTAATCTGTTCGGAAGTAGCTTCTCCGATAGAAATATTATGTTTTTTACGCATATATTCCTGAATATCATAGTTAAATTCATCTCCAGCCGTTTTAATGGATTTGCTACAAACAATACCACCCAATGCCAATACAGCAATTTCGCTGGTACCACCTCCAATATCAATGATCATATTACCACTGGCATCCAATACATCAATTCCAATCCCGATAGCTGCCGCCATGGGTTCATGAATCATTCTTACCTCTTTAGCTCCCGACTGTTCTGCTGAATCGCGTACGGCTCGTTCTTCCACCTCAGTAATACCAGAAGGAATACAAATCACCATTTTAAGAGCAGGAGGAAAAAAATAACCTTTGGTTCCCGTCATTTTGATAAATTCGCGTAACATTAATTCCGTAGATTGAAAATCAGCAATAACTCCATCTTTCAACGGACGGATGGTTTGAATGTTATCGTGGGTTTTACCATGCATCATCAATGCTTTTTTACCCACCGCCATCACCTCTCGGCTATTTCTTTCAATAGCAATGATAGAAGGTTCATCCACCACCACTTTGTCATTGTGAAGGATAACGGTATTGGCTGTCCCTAAATCAATTGCTATCTCTTTTGTAAATATTGAAAATAATCCCATTTTATCTGAAATTTTTTAGTTTGCAAATGTACAAAAAAACTTGTTTTCTATACGTTGATTTTTCCATTAAGTTACACAAATAATGACAAAACTTTATTTTTTATTATCTTTGCAAAAAAAAATTATGAAAAAGATATTATTAACATCTTTATTTACAATATTTTACTTTTTTTCATTTTCCCAAATGTATGTACAATACGACATAGAGCCGGAAGTAGAAAAGATCAAAAATGCTCATATTTTAGCATGGAAAAAAGTAGGTTATGTGGAAGGATACAGAATACAATTAATAGCGTTATCTGGCTCTAAATCAAAAAATAGTGTACAGGAAGTATATAATGAGTTTACCAAATTATTTCCTGAAATCCCTGCCTACTTATCTTATTCTGAACCTAATTTCAGAGTGCGGGTTGGAAACTTTAACAATAAAATTGACGCATATCGTAATTTGCTAAAAATACACTCCTATTTTCCCGGAGCCTTTATTACCAAAGATAAAATTTCCTACCGAGAAATATAGGTCATTTCGCTCGAATATGGTTTTTAAAATTACAAAGCCAACAACAAGATTTGTCTCACCATATCGGGGGTAATATTTTTATTTTCACCCAAGTTCCATTTTCTTTCTTCAAAACGATTCACTATTTTATCAATCACAGATGCATTGACTCCATACTCTTTCAAATGTGTTTTGACTCCCAATGATCTGAAAAATGTTTCAACAAATTCTATTGTTTTATCAATTCTTTCATCCTCGTCACCTTCGGTAATTCTAACCACCCGTTTTCCCATTTGCAAAATCTTGTCCTGTTTATCGTGTCGCATCACTTGCA
>JAVWBZ010000241.1:0-2826 GCA_036649255.1 Bacteroidales bacterium | reverse complement strand
ATCCCGATTATCCTCACCTTGATATCAAGATTATTTTAGAAAGTATTGCTTGTGAAGGCGCTTCTCTTTCACGTGAAGATATGCAAAAATTATATCAGGAAATAGCTCTTGATTACGAAGAAATTGCAGATAAACGGCTACGCTACCTGAAAATTAAAAACGATCCTTTTCTCAATTCGGTACAAGTCAAATTTTCCTACGCGCTTACCTGTCACAAAACACAAGGAGGACAATGGAAAATAGTATTAATTGATCAAGGTTTTCTCAAAAATGAAAACATTGACAAAGCGTTTTTGCGCTGGCTTTATACGGCCATTACCCGTGCCACCGAGAAAGTCTATTTAATCAATTTCCACGATGAACTGTTCGGATAATAGACATGATCTTAATTTCTTTCATTTTTTATAATGGAAGATCTTTTTTCTTAAAGAACCACACTCCCAAACAGAAGAAAACCTTTCCCATGACAATTAAGACCAACAACATCCACCAAGCATTGGCTTCATTGGCAATAAGTTTATTGACATTAAAAAGGGAAAAGGGTGTAAAGTCATTCAAAAAATGGAGTTGCCCCCCCATGTTCCCCAACATTTTTACCAAATAGAAAAAAACAGGAACACCAGCACCTATTCCCAGCGATCTTTTAGTATCATTGCTGATACAGGAACTGAAGAAGCAAAAACCGGCAATGGCAAACTGCAACGCAAAAAGCCCCGTGTTCAGGCGCAAAAGAGTATTTACATTTAATTTTCCAGGATACATCCAGCAAGCACATACAAATTCCACCAAGCTACAAAAAATAAGCATCCCCAATAACAGGGTAACCAATACACATATCTGGGTAACAATCACTTTCATTCGTGTATTGGGCGAAGCCAACAAATAACTCATTGTCCCCTGATCAACATGTTTTGCCACTAATTTATTGGCTTCTATGATAATAAATACCATAGGAAACAGGATCATCAAAAAGCCATACAAATAATTGGCCATAAAATCTACAAGATCAACTCCCCCCGAACTCATGCCAAACATAGACATAAGCTGGGGCATAGCAGTGGTAAATTGGTCTAATGTTTTCCCAAAAGCAGGATGATACATGGTAATAATGAGCGAAATATACATAGTTAAAATAGCCGTAAAGATGATCCATGTAAAATAGCTTCTTTTAATTTCTTGTTTAAAAAGGGTAAAATTTATCATAACGATGGAAGTTTAATTCAATTTATTATTTCGTACCATAAAAATGTAAAAATAGATCTTCCAAGGATTGTTCGTTGGTAAAAAGATCAATGACAGGATAGCGATTCAATATTTCAATAAAACGCTTGATATCTTGGTGAATAATGATCGTAACCCGATTTTGCACAACGTCAGAAATATTCAAATTTTCTTTGGCAAAGGCTGCCGCGACGGCTTCATTTTCAAGCACGACCGTGTAACTTTTTTGCTTGGTGGTTTTTAAATGATCAACAGTATCAATTGCCACCAATTCTCCCTGTTTAATAATGCCAATCCGATCGCAGGTACGTTCCACCTCTTCAAAAACATGGGACGACATTAAAATTGTTTTTCCCTTCGTTTTTTCTTCCAGAATTAAGTTCACAAAACGATTTTGCATCAAAGGGTCCAAACCACTGGTTGGTTCGTCCAGAATCAATATTTCAGGATCATGCATAAATGCCGATACAATGGCTATTTTCTGTTTCATCCCTTTCGACATTTTCCGTAATTTGCCTCTTGCATCTAATTCAAAATATTGGATCAGTTGCTCTGCGCGACTAAAATCATGGAGTCCGCGATAATGAGCCAGAAATTTTAAAAAGCCAATACCGGTCATCTCATCGGGCAACGCAATTTCACCTGGCACATACCCTAAAATTCGTTGAATCTCGGCCGATCGGGTCGCACAATCCAAATGATGAATGGTACAACTTCCTTTATCAGGGTATATAAATCCCATTAAATGGCGAATGGTCGTGGTTTTACCAGCCCCATTAGGCCCCAAAAAGCCAAAGCTTTCCCCTTTTTCTACAGAAAAAGTGAGATCAAAAATCCCCCTTCTTTCTCCGTAATCTTTTGTGATGTTATTAATTCTAAGCATTGTTATACTGTATGATTGAAATGGCAATAATAGTAAAACTTGGCAAGCATATTTTAAAGTAACGCGAGCAAAATATTGTTTAATTATTGAACACACAAAAATAATAAAAAAACAGATTGAAAATACAAACATCTTTTTTTCAGTATTTTATGATTTATATTATCTCTCTCACTACAATCAACTCTTTCACGCTTAAATAATTTTATTTCAAGATATTTTCTTCATTTAAAAGATGCATCATTCATCATAATTTCGCAAAAAAAACACCATCATATTATGGGAGAAAAAACAGTATACTATACAACATCGTTTATATCTTGATGAAATATTATAAATATATTATTATCAATAATATACAATATTAAATAGGCTGAAATCGATAAAATTCATGCGTTTTACCTTTTTCGTTATACTCTTCTTTGATAATTTAATTTCTTCAATAAAAAACGGGATAATTCTACTTATGTGATTCATAATAAAATAAAAAAATATCAATAACAAATTAACATTCAATTATTTACAAAATATAGTTTCATCATCAAGGATATAAAAAGTTACTGTATATTTGCAACTTTAAAAAAGTTAGATTTTTCAATATTGCACATGATCTTCAGTCTTTTTATTCATCTTAAAATAATGAATTTCAATATATTGAAATGAAAATAATAGATTGTTTTAAAAAATAAAATTCAAGAAACATAAAGCGTAGCAAAAAAATAAAT
>JAVWBZ010000240.1:0-2833 GCA_036649255.1 Bacteroidales bacterium | reverse complement strand
ATATGGTTTTGATTTGAATTATGTGGAAGGAACTGCCAATAACCACACTCTTGTATCCAACAATGAAATAATAGGAAAAGTTACGCAGGATAATGTATATGGAATTGAATTAACCAATTCAAAATATATAAAAATAGTACATAATTCAAGTTATTTGTACTCTACTGCTCCCTATGTAAATTCTGCAAACTTTCATCATCAAAGTTCTAACCAAACAACCGGAAATTTTGTAACACTTAAAAACAATATTTTCTTTAATGCCTCACAATCTGCAACAAATCAAAATTACCCTATCTCATTGGGTTCTATTCCGGGTAATTTTGTGGCCAATTATAATGATTATTATTCTATTGGAAATGTAGTTGGATTTTATACGGTAGCAAGAAATACTTTGCCAGAATGGCAAATGGCTGTAGGTAGAGTAGATTCCAATTCTATTGTACACAATCTAAATTTTATTTCACCTATAGATTCTTTAGTTCCTGATAATTTTAATGGTATCGAATGTTTAATTTTACCAGATGTTTTGTCCGATATTAGTGACCATGAACGTTATTCGGAAATTACTTATATGGGAGCCTATACTTATCCTATTCCAGATACTAACTTGGCTATTGTGGGATTAACTTCGCCTGTTTTTGGAACCGAATGTCCTTCACTTGCTTATCCTATCGCGGTTTCAATTAAAAATGCAGGTGGACGGACTATTAATTTCGGACAAGCACCCACTACCATTCAGTATTCAATTACCAATACAAATACCAACATTGTTACCACAGGCACTTATACGATTCCAACAGGGATTGTTCCCCCTCTTCAAACAATGCCTGTTACCGTATTACCGAATTTTAATATAGATGTAAATGTAATATACCAATATACATTCGTCATCCGTATTAATAATGATGCTGTCAACAATGACGACACTTTAAGAGGTAACTTTGAACTACAAGCGATAAAACCTTTTTATGAAGAGGTCTTTTCTAATACAAATCTTAATCCAATTTGGACTTTTGAACAGGTTAACGGAGCTGGAAACTGGACCGTGCAGTCGGGTGAAGGAGTTTTTCCCACCATTGCGCCTAACTATGGAACAGGAAGGCTTTTCTTTAACTCAAAAGTTTTCTCAAATGTAACGGAAGCAAGAGCTATCATGCCTCTTGTAATGCTAAATGGCAGCACAAATCCTATTCTAGAATTTTGGTTCGCTCATGACAATGCAAACAACTCTACCAACTATAATTTAGAAGGCGTTACCGTAAAAATATCTACAGATGGAGGAACTACCTTTAACAATGTTATTCCGGTGGGAGAAACCAATGCCTTGATTAAAAGAGGTGATAATAATTATACAACTCCCGGATGGAAAAAATATACCATAGATCTTTCTCCATATGTTAACAATGACTGTATCAATATAGCTTTTTATGCTCGTTCAAGAAGCGGCGGCAACATTAATATCGATCGCATTCGTGTTAGAAATCATTACCCCAACGATATGGCAGTCAATACAGTATATGCCCTTGGAGAAACTTCAACACAAAATCAAATATCTTCTCATATTACAGCGAATGTAAGCAATGATGGTACTCAAAACAGAAATAATGTGGACATTACACTTAATATTTCAGGAGCTAATAGTTACACCGAAACTTTCCACATAGCTCATTTATCTGCAACAGCTGATACTACCTTTAAGTTTAATGGAACTCAACTCCAAAATAATGGACTTAATACTGTTACAGTATCTGTAAATAGCGATAATTTTGAAGGGAATAATCAAATCGTTTGGAGAATGAATACAACGGATAATCAAGTTGCCTACGCCAACGATTATGATAACAACGGAACAGAAACTCCTTATTTTTCATTAATTATGGGAAGCAGTGAACCTGTGAAAATAGTTAATAGATTTAATATTGAGGAAGAACTTGTGATTTCTTCGGTTAAAGTATTCATTGTGAATGCTACCGATGCAATAGGTAAAAGATTCAAATTATTTGTAGCCGATGCCGATGGAAATATCAGAACAACCTCACGAGAAATTACCATTACTGCCGATATGATTGAGACCTGGGTCAATGTTGATCTTGAAAATTTTGCCCTTACCAATGTTACCGATCATTTTTACGCAGGGATCGAAATGATTGATGCAGGTTATTACTTAGGAGCACAAGAAGAAGCCCCTATTCGTGACTCTTCTTATTACTATTTTAATGGTGGCACCTCTCTAACCCCTATTTCTACAGGTAGAATCATGATTGGAGTGGTGGTAGAAAAACCGATTTATAATGAATTGGCATTGCTTCATTTAGTAAGCCCTTCTAGCAATTGTGACTTGGTTCATGAACATATAAAGGTTAATATTAATAATAACGGTTGCAGAGATATCATGCCAGGTACCATATTTAATTTTTCGGTTAACAACTCCACCCCTATTACGGAAACATTGAATGATACTATTTTCAGTCATTCTAATATCAACTTTACTTTTAATACACCATTTGACTTTAATAACAATCAGGTTAATATTGATGATACTTTTAGCATTAAAGTTTGGGTAAATGCTTTGCCATTGGATAGAATACATTTTAATGATACTCTACAATCCGATGTTATTTCTTTGGGTAAAGCTCCTAAACCTACGGTGATGGATACCGTTATCGTGCCTTATCGTTCTCATGCAATTTTAACTGTAACACCTCCGGTTGACTCACAAGACAATGTTGTTTCATGGTATACCAATGCGGGTTTTGAAAGATGGAATCACGTTTCCCAAGGTGATACTTTTGTTACTCCACTGATCTATTTTGATACGACTTACTATGCTACT
>JAVWBZ010000239.1:242-2862 GCA_036649255.1 Bacteroidales bacterium | reverse complement strand
CTTCAAAACCGCCAGCTGAAAATTTAACGCTATTGGTCAGGTCGGTGTTTACAAAACTTAATCCTTCTTGCTGACCGCTTCGTACTAAAAAGGGACGATAAATTTGAATATCATTTACAAAGATGAGGTTTTCGTCGTAATTTCCCCCTCTTACATTATATTGAGAACTCAGTTCATTGGTGGAAGAGGCGCCGGGTAACATTTTAATGAGCGACTCTATCCCCCCCGAGGGAGAAGGTAGTTTAAAAGACAATTTAGGATCCACTCTGGTAAAGCCGTCGTCGGCCCTTCCTCTTACATCAACTATGGCCAGACGTTCTCCAATAGAAGGCAATATGAGCGTTATTTGAGATTTTTCACCGCTTTTTAAACTTACGGGAATCAAAGTATCTTTAGATGAAATGTGTTGAAAATAGAGATGTACGATTTTATTGGCTGGAACTGTGATTTCGAAACGACCGTTTTCCGACGAAATGGTACTTTGATTATTTTCTTGAAGAGTGATCATCACATGATCAATGGGATCTCCGTAATTATTAAGAATTAAACCAGAAAAGACGGCTTCTTGTTGCGCAAAAAGCGAATATGAAATGGTGAAAAATATAAAGAAGAAGAGTTTAAAAATATAATTAAACATTATGATCTTTTAAAAAACATCTATTTATTACGAACAAACGCAAAATATATTGTATCTGAAAGAAAAAAAAATGCTACACTTTAAGTGTAGCAAAATATCTTTACGTACTGGAATAAACTACTATTTGATAATACCTTTTTCGCTTGCTTCCACAATACAACTCCAAATACCTTTTTTACTAATATTACGTATTCCACTTGCCGATACTTTCAATATTACCCATTCGTTTAATTCTGGAACATAGAATTTCTTAGTATGTAAATTGGGATGAAATTTTCTTTTGGTTTTGATATTAGAGTGAGAAACATTATTTCCAACCATTGCTTTTTTTCCTGTGATTTGACAAACTCTTGACATTTTCTCTATATTTTTAAATTATTATTTCCTCCTATAAATCGGGGTGCAAAAATACATATTTTTTTTATATAAACAAACTGATTTTATATTTTTTTCTTTTATTCGTATGTTGTTTCTATTTGATCAGGGGAATTTAGCTATTATACTGATACATAACGATTGCTGCCGCAATAGAGGCATTTAACGATTCTGCTTTTGATTCGGTAAGAGCAAAAGAGGGAATATGGATTTTTTCGGTTACCAGATCTGCAATGTCATCGGAAATCCCATTGGATTCATTTCCTACAATCAAAATATCATTTTTTGTATAGGTAATTTGAGCAAGATCTGATCCGTTCATAAAGGTTCCGTATATCTTGCGCCTTTTTTTTTCTCTGTTTAAAAAAGATACTAAATCGGTGTAAAAGATCTTTACTCTTGAGAAAGAGCCCATTGTAGCCTGAATGGTTTTAGGATTGGTGAATTCAACGGAGGTGGCAGAACATACAATTTGTCTGAATCCAAACCAATCTGCCGTACGAACAATGGTGCCCATATTGCCGGGATCGCGGATATCGTCCAATACCAAAATGGGTTCAGTGTCGCAGATATCAATCAAGTTGTACTTTGGTTTGACGGCCACTGCCAATACTTCTTGCGGTGTCTTCAGGCAACTGATACGTTCTATCTCTTTTTCGGAAACTGCTAAAACGGAAATTTCTTTTGGTAATTTCGATTCATGTAATCGTAACCATTGATCGGTTGCCAGCAGTTCTGTAGTCGCAAGATTGGAGTTTACTAAATCTAATACCGATTTGGTCCCTTCCACCAGAAAAAGATCGGATTCGTCGCGGAATTTTTTCTGATGCAATTGTTTGATCTCTGCTATTTTTATCTTAGTTATCATTTTAACCTCTGCTTATTAAATGCATTACAATGACCACATCTTCCTCTCTTATCAGGGTGGTGGCATATTGCTCTTTTCTGATTAATTTGCCGTTTATTTTTACTACTAACATCTTAAAGGTGAAGTTTTTCCTGATTAATAACTCATTAACAGTCAAGATATCATCTTTAAAATATTCAATTGTGTTATTTAGGAAGATCTTCATCGCTAAAGTTCAAATTTTTGATTATCATTTTAAGTTCATTGTTAAAGTTCATCATGGGTAGCTTGAGACACGTCTCGATGTTCAGGATAATCAAGTGAATAATGCAATCCGCGGCTTTCTTTTCGTTCCATCGCATTCTTAATAATCAGGTAGCCAATGTTGATCAGGTTACGAAGTTCGCATATTTCAGGAAAGATGATCGATTTTTTGTACAATTCTTCCGTTTCTCTATAAAGAATCTCAAGCCGATCGAAAGCTCTTTTCAATCGCATATTGGAACGAACAATTCCTACATAATTGCACATAATAGTTTGTAGTTCTTTACGCGTTTGCGTAATCAATACCATTTCTTCGTTCAATACAGTTCCTTCTGCATCCCACTCGGGTACTTTTTCACAAAAGTTAATATGTTTGATCTCTTCCACTGCTTTGATACAGGCTCGATGTGAAAAAACCAATGCTTCAAGTAATGAATTGGAGGCGAGTCTGTTGGCTCCATGTAAGCCGGTAGAAGCACATTCTCCGGATGCAAAAA
>JAVWBZ010000239.1:0-232 GCA_036649255.1 Bacteroidales bacterium | reverse complement strand
AGTTTCTCCCCATTCGTTTGTGGTAATTCCTCCGCAAGAATAATGAGCGGCCGGTACGACCGGAATCATATCTTTGATCATATCTACTCCGATGCTAAGACATTTTGCATAAATATTAGGGAAATGGTTAAATATCTCCGTTTTATTGATCTGAGTGGCGTCTAAATAAACATGGTCGCAACCGCTGACTTTCATTTCATTGTCAATGGCCCTGGCTACAATATCTCGAGGA
>JAVWBZ010000238.1:0-2876 GCA_036649255.1 Bacteroidales bacterium | reverse complement strand
CATGTTTACATTTAGGACAAGTTATGGTTTCATTCAACTCTGCTTGTATCTTTCTCCGTATCGTTTTAGTTTCGGTTACTTCTTCATCAAGCTCGTCAATTTCTTCCTTGAGTTTCTTTCGGCATTTTTTAAGTTGTGTAGTATCTTCAACCGTAATAGCTTTGATTTGCTCTTCTTTATTCTTGACTATTTCATTCCACTTCTCCAAATTATTATCAATTTCACCAATCTCTTCTTCAGCTTCACTTATCTTCTCGGATAGCTCGTTCAACTCTTCTTCGGTATTATCATTAGCAAGCACTTCTTCTCTTTGCTCCACCAATAGCTCCTTCTTATCTGATAACTTACCTATCTCATCATCAATCTCCTTGTATTCGGCATTCTTCTTTTAATTGCACTATTGTAGAATTGAAATGCGTAAAAAGCAATCGAGTTTGCCTCAGACGTATTACTTTTAATTGCACTATTGTAGAATTGAAATAAAAAACACCCGAACAACTCGAAGAAGAGAGAAAGAACTTTTAATTGCACTATTATAGAATTGAAATCAATTAACCGTTCTTTTGTGGCGGCTTCTTCTAACGCTTTTAATTGCACTATTGTAGAATTGAAATTGGTATTTATGTTTTATGATTATCTAAAAATATTTCACTTTTAATTGCACTATTGTAGAATTGAAACTCAATCAGGCAACCAAGCAATGAAAGATCGGCACCTTTGAATTGCACTTTGCAGAACAATAAATTTTCAGTTTACGAAAGAAGTAATGTATACTTTTAATTATACTTTGGGATTAGAAGCATCTAAATGATATCAAAAAGTTAATTTACATTAAAATTTCAAAAGACCACTGCCTCTAATAAATCAACTATAAGACAAATTCTAAAATGGCAAAAATCAATCCTAAAATAAAAGTAGCGGTTACAATACCACGGCCAGTGAGATCGTATTTTAATTTTAACAGATAATATCGTAACACAAAAAGATTTGGGACAATACTCAATAACAATACTTTTTGAATGGATACTATTTCAAGTTTACCGGTATAAATTTCCACAATGGCTACTATTCCCATTAAAATACCAAAAATAACAGCAGGAACCAATATACCCAATCCCAATCCCATCACAAAAGAGTCTCTTCTTAATCGATCCATCATTTTTCTATAAATTTAAGTGTGTTAATAAAATGATGTGCAGTCATATCGGTTTGTACCGGCTGCACTGAAACATAATGATTTTTCAAAGCCCATTCACAAGTATCTTCTCCCTGATCTTGATCTACCAAATGCCCCGAAAGCCAATAGTATTTCCTTCCGAAAGAATCGGTGTGTTCTTCCAAATCTTCATGCCAATATCCTTTGGTTTGTCGAACAATTTTGATCCCTTGTACTTCATCTATTTTAACCTTAGGAACATTGACGTTCAAACAAACATGAGGCGGCATTTCATGATGTAGAACCTTATCTATAATAATTTTAGCATAATGTATAGCAGTAGTAAAATCGGCATTGGGAGCATAGTCCAATAAAGAAATCCCCACTGCTTTTATATCTTCAAAACTGGCTTCAATCGCAGCTGCCATTGTACCCGAATAAATTAAACTGCATGACGAATTGGAACCGTGATTAATGCCGGATAAAACCAAATCAATTTTTTCACCCTTCAACAAAACCCGTTGTGCCAATTTAACACAATCCACAGGAGTTCCATTTGTACGATAATATCCAATGTCAAACTCTTTCTTATACAAATTGATCCGAAGCGGAACATTCATCGTAATGGCATGTCCCATCCCCGAACGAGGTCCATCGGGAACCACTACCACCACTTTTCCAAAGTTTTTTGCCGCCTCCACCATGGCCTCAAGTCCTTTGGCTTCAAAACCGTCATCATTTACTACCAATATCAAAGGTTGATTCGTCATTTCTTTATTTTTTAGTTTTTAATAATTTTCACTACTTGTTCGTTACCCACACCCGAATTAATTTTTAAAAGATAAATACCCGACGATAAGTTCTGCATCGGAACAACTGTATGTGTACTTCGAATGGATTGCACGGAAATTAATTTTCCATAAATATCAAACAATTGATAGGATATTCCCTCAGGTTGAACATCCACAAATTGAAGATACACCATATCGGTAGTAGGGTTAGGGTAAACCGAAAGCTGAATGGATTGCTTTTGAGCATGGTCAATTCCGCTTTTAATGGCTTTTGGAAATTTAATAAAGTCAATCATAGCCAAATCCAAACCATCGCTTACCATATAATCTTTTGAATAGCTCCATTTTAAAATATGATTTCCCTCTAAAAGCGGAAATGCAGCCAAAGACCAACCAATAGAACCGTCCCAAGTTTCCTGTAAAACATTGTCTATAAAAAACTCCAGTTTATCATAATGAACTCCGGAAAAGCCTTGTTCACAAGATACAAAATAGTAAAAAGAAACAGAATCATCTTCATTGGCAATTACTTGTAGAGACAATGATGATGACTGCGAATGGGTAATATTACCGGAACGGGCTGCAAAATGTCCTTCATAGGGATTTTCATCCGTAATAACCCAAGGATGTGAAGCATCATTCACCCAGGTAAAAGTTTCAAAATTCTCATTTTCCCAATCTTCAATCAGATAGGCTATTTTCAAGGTGTAATCTTTGGTTACGGAATATTGACCCGCAGTATATTGAATCCTCACTTGGGCTTCAGTAGGTTCGCTCACCGTAGAAGCTACCGTAACATTAAAATCGGCAACCCCATTTCCTTGCATATTGAGCGCTCCCACACTTTGAGACAGTTGTGAGATGATGAGATGTTGGTCTAAGCTCTGCAATGAAACCATACCCGTTGGTGACAAAGCGCCTCCTATGTT
>JAVWBZ010000237.1:0-2894 GCA_036649255.1 Bacteroidales bacterium | reverse complement strand
CATTGTAAAAGGTGTTATTGAAGTTTACAAACAATATGACGGAGTTGAAACTCCTCCGAAGACGATTATCACTTGTGATTATCCTTATTATTACCCCGACAGCGCCTATTATGTAAACAATCCCGGATACGGATGGAAATTTGAAGAAAGTAGTACGCAACTGGTTCCTTTCAAATGCCAATTTGGTTGCGACAGTATGGTTCAGATTGAAACTATCATCAATATCCCAGCCTATAGTCCTGATTTTGAATTTGCTATCATGGCTGAAGAAACAACAGAAACTCTTGAGTATGGAGAATGCACTAGAACGATCTTTTTAGAAAATCCTTTGTGTTATCATTACCTAATTGCCAGAGATTTGCTCTCTATAGACAGTATCACCTTTTCCAATTCCATCCGTAATAATTTTGAATTTTCCCCCGGGCAACATGAAGTAATTTGGACAGCCGTTGACCCATGCGGAAACGTAGCTACCTGCACACAAGTAGTCACTATTAATTATCCGCCTTGCGGAGCAGAATACATTATAGAAGATGTAGAATACAATGTTTACAACACCGTACGTATCGGTTGTAATTGCTGGTTAGCGGAAAACCTTGATGTAACCTCTTACAGCAACGGAAATGAATGTATCGGGTACCGTAGTTACCATGACAACCAGCTGAATCGTGAAGCTTTCGGATTACTTTATAACTGGTATGCAGCCATGCAGTTGCAAGAAGGAAGTAATCAAGTGCCCATTGTCAACGAATTGGGGAATATTCAAGGAATTTGTCCTGACGGTTGGTACTTACCCAGTGAAAACGATTTTAGAAATTTAACTGAAAATTATTCTCTTCCAGAATTAATGAGTAATCAGGCAGCAAGTTATTGGTTAGGCACTTCTATTAACAATCTATCCGGCTTCAATGCTGTTCCCGGGGGATATTACAACGGTCAAGTTGATAAATTTTACAATCTGTATGGCAACGCTTATTTCTGGATTACAGACATGAGCAATGAAGAGCCCCTGAATTGTGAAATAAACTACAGTTGTCCCGATTTGATATTCAATGTTACCTCCAAACAATCAGGATATAGTATCAGATGTATCAAAGATACGAGAGATTATATAGGCAGTCCGCACGTGTTAGTCAGATAACTTAAAGCGTTATTTCTCCACGAAGAGGTATTTGCATCCAGTATTTTACCTCTTCGTTGGATAAACCTTGTCCCAACAAATACATCAACTTGGCCACAGCCGCTTCGGTGGTAATGTCATATCCGCTTATGATTCCAATATTACCTAATTGTAAACTGGTTCCATATTTACCAAGTTCCACGGCTCCCCCACCCTTACACTGGGTTACATTTACAATAATAATTCCCTGATTGGCTGCCGTTTGCAATAGAGAAAGAAATTCAGCATTCGTAGGGGCATTTCCTGCTCCATAAGTCTCCATAATAATCGCACGTACATCGGGAGTATTGAGCACAGCCATAATCGCTTTGGCGGTAATACCGGGATAAAGTTTCAGAATGGCAATATTATCGTCCATTTGATCATGCAAAATCAGCTCTTTCTGATCCGGTTGATGAATAAATGCCTCTTTATATTTGATATATACCCCTACTTCAGCTAATTTAGGGTAATTAGAAGAAGTAAAAGCATTAAAATGTTCGGCACTATCTTTATAGGTTCTATTTCCTCTATACAGTGCATCTTCAAAATAGATACAAACCTCCGGCACCATCGGGTGATCATGGTGGTAGTGAGCTGCAATTTCTATTGAATTTAAAATATTTTCGCGACCATCGGTGCGCATAACACCCAGTGGAAGTTGAGAACCTGTAAGTATAACAGGTTTAGCCAAATTTTCCAGTAAGAAACTAAGTGCCGAAGCAGTATAGGCCATGGTATCGGTTCCATGTAAAATAACAAAACCGTCAAAATCATGATAATATTCATATACCATGGCGGATAATCGAATCCAAAATTGAGGATTGGTATCTGACGAATCAATTAAAGGCAACAATTCTTTAAATGTAATATCGGCATCTACTAATTTAAGCATGGGAAGATGATCGTAAACAGCTTTAAATTCAAACGGTTCCAAGGCTCCAGTATCCGGATTTCTCATCATTCCGATTGTACCGCCTGTATAGATAACTAAGATTTTTCTTTTCATTAGAGATTTATAATAACGTTGATTTATTTCCAAAAGTAAAGCCCACTTTAAGTCCAAAAGTAAAAGTAAGCCAACCAAAACGATCCACAAAACCGTGATGGTATTCATAATCGCTATCATTGCCGTATCCCACTCCCATTCCAACAAAGCCTTCGGCAATAAATATTTTTTTAGCCCATTGATATCCAACACAGGCCATCAAGGTACCCATGTTCGACATTTTTCTTCCCACTGCTTCAACAGCATCATAAGAAAAACAGGAGATCGCCAATTCAGGTTTAAGATATAACCCATTGAGCAAAAAATGTTCTTGCGGAAAAAAAATAAATTTGTATGCAAATCTAAAAAGTGCTCCCTTGGGCTTCATTCCAAAAGAGTCATATCCCAAACCTATGCCCCCGCCGGTAATTTCAAAACTTTGGCCTAATTTGACAGCACGTTCATAGGTCAATTTGGCTGAACCGGTATAGAAAGATAAAAAAGTTGTTTTAAAAGCATTTTTATGATCTCTTTGTTGTGCATTTAACATGGTCATCGCAAAAAAGAGAGCGAGAAAAACAGATACAATTTTTTTCAAGATAGTAGATTTAAAAATAATTAGTTGCCAAAATCATCATAAAATATCATGGTTGGAGGTACTCCCAAAGCGGCTAACATGCTCAGAACAGCTTTCAACATCATAGGAGGACCACATATATAATATTCTATTTCTTCAGGCGTGGAATG
>JAVWBZ010000236.1:0-2898 GCA_036649255.1 Bacteroidales bacterium | reverse complement strand
AACAGAGAGTGGCAGAAGTTTCTAAAGGGGTTGAATGGCCACGAAGCAACGAGGAACCGCGAGGAATACAGCGGAAGACGCGACGGCGAAGCCGGCACGCCCTGAGGAAGAAAATAAAAGATCAGGGATTCGTTTTTTTTTGCTAATTTTGCCATCCTAATTTTTTTTACATGAAACTCGGTATTGATATAGGTTTTAACGGAATAAAACAAAAATAGAGAAATATGTTGATAGATGATATTCGAAACTACAAGGTTTATTTGGTTTCAAAATCACCCAGAAGACATGAATTATTGTCCGGAATGGGGATCGAATTTGAATACTTGGCTACTCATGTGGAGGAGATTTATTCCGATTGTTTATCTCCTGTGGAGGTCGCCGAATATTTATCACAGTTGAAATTGTCGCCGATAGATAGAATCCTTTATCCGTCTAATACGATTTTTATTGCCTGTGATACCATTGTTGTATTAGAGGATAAAATTATTGAAAAGCCGAAAGATGAATTGGATGCTTTTCGAATGTTGAGTGAATTATCGGGTAGGAAACATGTGGTGATCAGCGGTCTTACGGTGGCGACACCTTTCCAAAGTATCACTTCACATGGAAAAACGGAAGTGATATTTAAATATTTTTCGGAGGAAGAGCTTCAATATTATGTAGCTCGTTATAAGCCGCTGGATAAAGCGGGTGCGTATGGGGTACAGGAATGGATTGGATATGTAGGGATTGATTCCATTAACGGTTCATTCTATAATGTAATGGGGCTCCCAACCAAATTATTGTGGGATATTTTGGCGCAATTGGTTAGAAAGCATTAGTCATTTACACTGCCTATATCAATCAGATTTTGGTCTTTGGTATGTTTTGCGTTGACAATGGATTCTGTAATGTTAATAATGTGGTCGCCTAATTTTTCCAAGATAGAGTACATGCCACTATAGGCAATTCCATTTGTATAGCTATATACATTATTGTCAACATCTTCCAAGTGTTTTCGGCGGAGTTCATCTCGGAAACGGTTAATTTTGTTTTCGGCCTTGAGAGCTTCTGTAATTTCCACGGTTTTGTATGGAATTTCCAAGTTATGTTGCATGATTTTTAACGCTTCCAGCACCAAATCAAACATTTCTTGTAGGTTGGCGCGCATTTCGGGAGTGAACACTACTTTTTGTTGGTTTTTGTTGTCAATTACTTTGGCCAATTGATAGTTCTGGTCTCCGATACTTTCCAAGTTATCTACCACTCTGAGCAATCCTCTGATGCGTAAAGAGGATTCCGTACTTAATCCATCGCTACTGGTCTTGGTCAAGTAATTGGCAATTTCAATTTCCATCCGGTCGGAAATTTCTTCGTAATTTTGTGTTCTTTCTAATAAATGGGTAAATTCTTTGTCTTCACTCTTCATATCCAGCATTTGTGGAATGAAGTTGTACATTTTGACCATACGCCGTGCAAAAACCTGAATTTCTTTTTTGGCTAATTCGATGTTGATTTCTCCCACTTTCAGAAAACCCGAATCAATGTATTGCAACTTAAATATTTCATCTTCATCTTGACTGTTTTTCTTGACCATAAATTGTGTAAGATATTCTATTTGAGGAATGAACCATACAAGAAAACAAGTATTTAGAATATTAAAGATAGAATGAAAAAGGGATAGGGCCACCGGAATGGCCATGGCAGAAGTATAAGGTGATATCCCTTCAAGAGATACGGTCAGTTTATCTATTCCAAGCAGGAAGAAGCGGAAAATACAAAGTACCCATATGACACCGATGAGATTGAAAATGAGGTGAGAACGAGCAGCCCGTTTGGCTGAAATATTTCCAACCATGGCGGCAATATTGGCCGTGATGGTAGTTCCTACGTTTTCCCCCAAAACCAAAGCCACTGCAATTTCAAAAGGAATGGCTCCCTCGCTACATAAAACAATTGTAAGTGCCATCATCGCACTGGAAGATTGGAGTACAATGGTGAGAGCGGTCCCTATTAGTACAAATAAGATGATATGTCCGTAATGGGTATTGCCAGTAGAGGCAAATCCTGCCAAAAACGATTTAAAAGCTTCGTTATGGGCTAAATCAAGGTCGGAAATGGTGTCTTTTAAAAAGGCCAAACCCAAGAATAGAATCCCAAATCCTACCAGAAATTCTCCTATATGTTTTACTTTTTTTTGTCGGAGCATCATACAGATAAAGCCGGCTCCAATAATGGGAATTGAAAAAGTGGAAACATCTACTTTAATACCGAAGAGGGTGATAATCCAAGCTGTGATTGTAGTTCCGATGTTAGAACCCATGATCACGCCAATGGCATTGGTTAGATTGAGCAATCCGGCGTTTACAAAACTTACCACCATTACCGTGGTGGCGGAAGAGGACTGAATAGCAGCCGTAATCAATGCGCCCGTGAGGACTGCTTTAAAACGATTGGATGTGAAAGAGGCTAAAATATGCCTTAATCCTTGGCCGGCAACACGTTGAAGAGCTTCGCTCATATACTTCATTCCAAAGAGGAAAAGTGCCAAAGAACCAATAATTTGCACAAATAGAAAGATGATTTCAGAAGTTTCCATTCAGGAGTTTAAAATTTGGTTGCAAAAATAATTTTTTTTTTTTATTTATTGTGATAGGCGGTATTTATAATGGGTAAAATTTACATTTTGCTTTCGGAAATAACTTATATATTGCCTTTTAAAAAGTCTTGACGCAGTGCTTCTGGAAATTTTTCAATGGCATAACGAAGCATAGTTCGAGGCATTTTCTGATACCTTTTCCGATTGATTAAGAACTGGCATTCAGCTTCTAAATTACGATTTCCGGCCTCGCGCAACATCCATCCCACGGCTTTGTGTATAAGATCGTGTGGATGGTTTAATAAAAGGTCGGAAATGGC
>JAVWBZ010000235.1:0-2910 GCA_036649255.1 Bacteroidales bacterium | reverse complement strand
ACCAATGGAGAAACAATCATGGGAGCCTATATTATCTTACAAGATACCAGCGGAGCCATGCAACCAGAAGGAGCAGTTTCCAATAAAGCTGGGTTTTATTCTATTTCAGTTGAAAAGGGAACTTATCGACTGAAAGTCAATTTTTTAGGTTATAAAGAAATTGAAAAAAATATTACGCTATATAAAAATCAAACACTCAATTTTGATTTGGAAACAACAGCCATTTTGACCGAAGAGGTGGTGGTAAGTGGACAACGTGCCGATCACAATGTAAGCAGTGTAGAAGTGGGAAAAATGGGCATGAAGATTGAAACAATCAAGGCTTTGCCTGCTCTTTTTGGAGAAGCCGATGTGTTGAAATCCATACAATTACTGCCCGGTGTACAGTCGGGTGGGGAAGGGAATAGTGGTTTTTATGTGCGAGGCGGAGGGGCTGACCAAAACCTTATCTTGCTGGATGAGGCCACTGTTTATAATGCAGGGCATCTTTTCGGTTTTTTTTCCATTTTTAATGCGGATGCCGTAAAAAATGTGGATATTATTAAATCAGGAATGCCCGCCTATTACGGAGGACGCATTGCTTCTGTACTAGATGTTTACCAGAAAGAAGGAAATATGAAAAAATATGAAGTGGACGGAGGAATAGGTATTATATTTTCCAGAATTACGGTACAAGGACCTATAAAAAAAGATAAATGCTCGTTTATTGTGTCGGGAAGAAGAACTTATATTGATTGGTTGGTGCAACCTTTTCTGAAAAAAGGATCTCCGTTAAAAGGAACTAAATTCTATTTTTATGATCTGAATGCGAAATTTAATGTGATTATCAATGATAAACACAGACTCTATTTTGGAGCTTATTATGGTCACGATATTTACGGGTTTAAATCCACTTCCGGCGGTACCAACATACAGTTTATCTGGGGAAATGCGGCGGCCAGTGCCAGATGGAATTATATTATCAATCCCCAATTGTTTCTTAATACTTCGTTTACTTTTAGCGATTATGATTTTAATACGCAAATGGGAATGGATGTTTATAAATTTAATCTAAGTTCCGGAGTGCGCGACTATTCCCTCAAAAGTGAGTTGACTTATCTACCTACTCCCAAGCATGATCTTCGTTTTGGAGTGCACTATATTTTTCATACTTTCCGGCCTAATGATTATAAAGTGGAAGCAGGAGAAAATAGTACCTTGTCATTGCCTGAAACAGCCCCTTACTATGCTCATGAATTGTCTTTGTATGTGAATGATGAATACGATATTGTGAGATGGCTGAAAGTGAATATGGGATTGCGTTATACCCATTTTGAACATGTCGGCAGTTTTACTCGTTACGTGCTCGATGAAATCGGAAATGTGACAGATTCTATTCTGTACAGAGCTGGTGAAAGGGTAAGCCAATACAATAAAGTGGAACCACGTTTATTAGCTCGTTTTCTGATAGATTCCAATACTTCTATCAAAGCTTCTTTTACTGTAAATTATCAGTTTCTTCATCAAATTGCCATGGCTACCATCTCTTTGCCTACCGACGTTTGGATGCCGTCAACCGATTTGATGAAACCTCAAATGGGACTTCAATATTCATTAGGGGTGTATCGTAATTTTTATCATAACATGTTTGAAACCTATATCGACATGTATTACAAACAGATGTATAATTTAGCGGAATATAAAGACGGACTGGATTTTACCTCATTGGTAATCAATCCCGATCAGATGTATACCTTCGGAAAAGGATATTCTTGCGGGTTGGAAGTATTTGTGAAAAAAAGCAAAGGTCGTTTGTCAGGTTTTATCGGTTATACTTTGTCTTATACCAAACGACAATTTGATGAACTGAATAATGGAAAACCTTTTTATGCAAAGTATGATAGACGACATGATATTTCCATTAATCTGGGATATGAAATCATTCGAAATAAACTTTCCGTTTCGGCGGTGTGGGTGTTTGCCAGCGGCAATACCATGACCATTCCTTTGGGATTCTACTTTTTCAACGGAGGAATCATTACCGAATATAGTGAACGAAATGCTTACAGAATGCCTCCTTATCACCGTCTAGACATTTCAATTAATTGGACTATTGTAAAAAGAAAAAAATTTGAAACGGGACTTAATTTTTCAGTCTATAATGTGTATAATCGTAAAAATCCTTTCTTTATTTTCTATGAAACCACAACCGATGTAAATCTTACACAACAACAGTTTGAATTGAGCACCAAAGCATATCAAATGAGCCTATTCCCGATCATTCCTTCCATTACTTGGAATTTTAAGTTTTAATTTGGAAGCAGATGAGAAAAGGGTGAAAATAATATAGAAGTAGATGAATGAAAAAATGAAAAAAAAATTGATTTTTGTTTTAGGGGTCTTGTTTCTGTGTTTTCTGTCGGGTTGCCAGACGGAAATAGAGGTTGATTTGCCTGATTATCAAACAAAATTGGTAGTGGAAGGATATATTGAAAATGGCGAAGTGCCCATTGTCATGATTTCTAAGAGTATTCCTTATTTTTCCAGTATAGATATTAACTATTTGCTTAAAAATGTATTAATTACAGATGCGGTTGTAACGGTTACTGCTTCAGATGGAGAAAGTGAGCAACTTACTTTACAATATAATGACAAATCGCCTTATTATATCGCTTATGTGGGAAAAAATCTAAAAGGACAACTCAATACCGATTATACGTTGAATATCAAATGGAAAGATCGCGAATATAGTGCTAAAACTTCTATCTTGCATACTTTTGATCTGGATTCCATCGGCTTTTCTTCTTCTAATGAACTGTATAGTGATACCATGAAAAGCGTAAGAGCCCTGTTTACAGATAATTCGGCCGAAATAAATTATTATCAATTTATGATTAAAATTCATGGAAAAGATTTGCATGATCGTTTGTG
>JAVWBZ010000234.1:0-2925 GCA_036649255.1 Bacteroidales bacterium | reverse complement strand
CTACTGCTTCTACGATAAATTTATCGGTTGACGAACAGATAGAATCAAGCTGTCCTACCGTTAGTTTGCTAATGATATCGGCAACGGTTTTATTTGCTTTTCCTTTATAAATCGGAACCTCGAATTTGGGCTCTTCCCATTGTTTTTCACAGGAAGCCAATGAAAGCAATAGCGCCGATATAAAAATTGATATTATGATGTTTAATCTATTCATTGTTATAAATTTTATTTGGATGTTACGGCTTTAAAATTAATGTTGTTCACATACCATGAAGTGGCCTGATTGTCTTTGTAACGATAGGCTATTCTGAAATTAGGACTTGCAATCACGTTATTGGGAATAGAAGCGGTGAAGGTGGTAAAATTATAAGAGAAAGTTGGAATAGGTAGTTCCGTCCATTCTGATTCATTAAAGGCACCACCCATGTATTGAGTGGAATAATAAACTTTCATCTCCTCATTATTACCTGAATTGTTGGGAATATTCTTATGATCAAATGAAAATTTAACATTTTGGAAAGCTGATAAGTTAATGGCAGGAGAAATCAACCAACTGTCATTATTTCCTTCTTGTCCTGTAATGGTGAAGAACTTGAATGAACTGTTGGCAAAGTAGCTCCATTCGGCCCCATTCAGTACTTGAGTACCCCATCCATTTAACAACGGATTTTGAGAAAAATCAACACTATATACAATTTGTTCGGTAGGGATGGGGGTATTAGAAAATCCTATGAGATCATCCATTGAGCGAATTACCAATTGTTTGGTATTTCCGTAGAGTGTTAAAATTCCTTTTACCGATCCTACCCCGGAAGGGAGTAGATCATGAATAAAAGTGGCATAATAACTGGTTCTGAGCGTTATTTTCCCACCTCCTTCTAAATTGATGAGTCGGCTGCTCCCGCTGGTATTACCGTCACCAATGGGTTGCCCTGCTTCTGCAAAAGAACAATTTTTAAGTAATACGAGTCTATTATAATAAGATGGTTTCACTTGGTTTTCTGCAGTGATGACAATTGGGGCGGGTTCGGGGCCTGTCATGCCGTCTCGGAAGATTACAGAATTTTCGCGGGTACTGGCTATATTGGAAAGTTTTCCGTTTTCCCACCATCCTAATTGATAACTGTTATTGTAGTCACCTAATACCAACCCATTGCATTTGATATACACACGTTGTCCGATGGGGTATTTGTTGTACAATGCGGAATTGTCCACTTTAAGTTGAATCCCACCGGTTGAATCTTGAATGTACAGGGTTTTGTAAATGTTACCATCCTTATCGGAGGAAATAACAATGCCGGTAAAAATTTTTCCAGTCGGAATGGAATCATATAAATCGCTTGCCGAATTGTGATAAGCCAAAATTTCGGCAATGGTACAATTGGCTGGCGGACCGTCATAGGTAATTGCCGGAGCAACATCTTGTTCAAGATCACATGATGCAAATAAGCCAACCATAGCAAGCATCAATATCATACCTTTTATTTTATTTATTAAATTCATAATGATACAATTTCAAGATTAGTTAAATGTAAAATTAATACCTGCATAGAAAGTAGTTCCGAATGCATAATAGTACTTGTTTTGATATTTATTGACGTTGTATTCTTTAAAATCAAAACGATATTGTTCATACGCAGTTGTAACCAAGTTTTTGTTGTTTAGGATGTTCGTTACACTGACATTAAAACCTAACATATATCTCTTTATTTTCCAAGATTTGCTGATGGAAGCATCTAGGGTGAATTGTCCTTTTAATCTTTGCTGATCGGCAATTTCGTGATAAAGTTCCGAACTGGTACTCAAAGTTCCTCGAGCTTCAGAAGTCCTTCTTTCGGGATTCATGTCGGTATATATTTTATCAAAGTAATTGGCATTGATGTTTACCCACCAATAATTATGATTGAATTTGATTCCGATGGTTCCGGCAACTTGCGGCGAGCCTGCTACATGATAATTTTTCCAATAAACCTTTTGGGTTACATCACCTTCAAAATCCGTACCGTTTTCGGCATTGATGGTTACGGTAGGACGGCTGCTATATCTGTAATCGCCCCAATTACCAGCTAAAACCAAAGCAAACATGGAACCCAATTTAATTTCGGCTCCCAATTCAATTCCTACATGTCTTTGATCAATACCGGTCATTGAATAGTTGACCATACTTTGTAAATCATCATGATAAAAACTGGTTAATTTAGTCATATCATTGAAATGTGTAAAATAACCAGTTATTCTCATTTTAACAATGGGATAATTTATAATATAGGATAAATCAACTGATGCAATCTGTTCATTTTTAAGATTTTCAACAAATTTATTTCTGATTCTGGGTGCCACAAATGAATTTAAGACGCTGGGAGCGTTAGATTCATATAAACCGTTCAATACTAAATAATTTCTTCCGTTTATTTTATAGGTTACGCCAGCTTTAAAAGCATATTCAAAAAAGCTTTTTACTTCTGATTTTCCTTCTGATTCGTTTTGATAGCGACCGTTTCTCATGTGCCCTACACGCCAGAATTCAGTGGCACCTAAATCTACTCCTATGTGAAAATCAAATTTATTGTACGTAAATTGAGACATGGCCCATAATTTTTGAACATAAATAAAATAATCGAAATCATAACCGAAAATATCACCATCCACCAATTTCTTATCCATATTGTTAAGGTCATTGTATTGTACATAGTAATCATCGGGAAAGTCGCCTTCGGAAAATTTATCTACGTCCAACCAATATGCTCCGCCCAATAAATCATTGATGGTTTTATAGTTATGTTGTTTAACGCCTCTGATATCGATACCGGAAGATAATTTTATATGGTCGGTTAAATTGGCTACAAGATTTGAAGTTCCTCCAATTTGAACATGGTCTATCATACGATTTTCAACCATATATTGCGCCCTATCTCCTTGCAAAGC
>JAVWBZ010000233.1:0-2947 GCA_036649255.1 Bacteroidales bacterium | reverse complement strand
GATTTGCTTTTCTTTGTCAGAAAGGAGTTCATCAAGAAGCTGCATCAGGTCATCATGCAAGGACTGCTGGTCACAGCTGTTAAATAGGTTTGCAAATAGCTGTTCTGCTTTTTCATCTGCAATGGTATCACCAACAGTCAAATTATCGCAACCAAATCAACCCTCAACACTCAATCGCAATCTATTTTAGAAGAGGTTGAAGCCATGCGTTTTCAAAAATTACAATTGGAAGATGCTCTCTCAAAATGCAAGCTCAAAGCTCCTATCACAGGTACCGTCTTAAATACATACATTGAACCCAATGAATTGGCTTTTCAGGGAAAACCTCTTTTTAAAATAGCCGATTTAACCAATATGTTCATCAAAGTATATATCACGGAAGATATGCTTTCTTCCATCAAATTGGGACAAAAGGCAACCATTGGAATCGATTCACAAAACAACAATACAAAATCTTTTGAAGGAACTGTTTCCTGGATTTCTCCTTCGGCCGAATTTACACCCAAGATGATACAAACCAAAGATGAACGAGTAAATTTAGTTTATGCCGTAAAAATCAGTTTTAAAAATGACGGGAGTGCCAAAATCGGAATGCCCGGAGATGTCATTTTTAAATAAAATCAAGATGCAAGCCTTAAAAGTAAGAAATCTTAATAAAACCTATCCCGGTAAAGTCATCGCTTTGAAAGAGATCAACTTTACCGTAGAGAAAGGAGAGGTATTCGGTTTGGTGGGACCTGACGGAGCTGGCAAATCAACCCTTTTCAATATTCTCACCACGCTTTTGTTACCCGATTCGGGCGAACTGAAAATGCTGGACATGGATGTGATCAAAGACTATCTTAACATCAGAAAAGTCATCGGTTATCTTCCAGGAACTTTTTCCTTATATCCTGATCTCACAGTACAAGAAAATTTACTGTTCTTTGCCACTATGTACAAAAGCTCCATAAAAGATAATATCTCTCTCATCGGCCCTATTTGGAAACAGCTCGTTCCTTTTAAAAACAGACGCGCCGGAAAATTATCAGGGGGCATGAAACAGAAATTAGCACTTTGCTGTGCCCTCATCCATAAACCCGAAATACTTTTTTTGGATGAGCCTACTACCGGAGTCGATCCCGTATCACGCCGGGAATTTTGGGATATTTTAAAATCCATCCAAAATCAAGGAATTACAGTTGTTGTTTCAACACCTTACATGGATGAAGCCACCCGATGCGACAGGATCGCCCTTATTCAGGACGGTGAAATTATCAAAATAAATACACCTGCCAACATCATAGATAATTTTAAAGGGAAGCTATTCACCTTTAAAAGTCATAATATTTTTGAATTATTGAAAGTAATGGAAAAATGTCATCTTCGGTGTAATTATTACCCCTACGGTGAAAATTTTCATATTGCTTTTTATGACGATGTGGAAACAGCCTTGCCATTATTTGAATTGTTTTTACAGGAAAACCATCAACTATATGGCGAAATTATCCCCATCATTCCTACAATTGAAGATTGTTTTATCGAACTTGTACAAATGAAATTATAATGTATAGCATCGTCGTTGAAAATCTCACTAAAAAATTCGGCACTTTTACCGCTGTCGACCATATCAACTTCCAAGTAAAAAAGGGAGAGATATTTGGTTTCTTAGGAGCCAACGGAGCAGGTAAAACCACAGCCATTAAAATGATGAGCGGATTGCTCCTCCCTACTTCGGGAAAAGCAACCATTGCCGGCTATGACCTTAAAACAGAATCCAAATTAATAAAGAAAAATATCGGCTATATGAGTCAACGTTTTTCTTTGTATAATGACCTTACCATATATGAAAACATGCAGTTATTCGGTACAGTGTACGGGATTCCTAAGAAAGAATTAAAAGAACGTATTATACGAAGCTTAAAAGAGTTGAAAATGGAAGACAAGGCCAAAACATTAGTTGATTCCATTCCTTTAGGATGGAAACAGCGTTTAGCCTTTGCCACCGCCATTCTTCATCGTCCGCAAATAGTTTTCCTAGATGAACCCACCAGTGGAGTAGATCCCATCGTAAGGCGAGAATTCTGGAAATTGATCTATCAAACCGCTTCCACCGGAATTACCATTTTTGTGACCACTCACTACATGGATGAAGCCGAATATTGCAACCGAATTTCCATTATGTCTGACGGGCAGTTAAAATTAATAGGCACTCCCGACGAATTAAAAAAGAACATGGAAGTTAGTAGCATTGATGAAGTTTTTGTAAAATTTGTAAAGAGATAAAATGAAAGAACTACGCATGATATTATACAAAGAGTTTATCCATATCTTTCGAGATAAGGTATCGCTCTTTTTGGTATTGGCTATGCCCATTGCCCTTGTTCTTTTATTCGGCTTTACCATCAGCACGGAAATCCGCAATGCCAAAATTTCGATTTTGGATCTTTCCAAAGATTCCCAGTCAAGTGCTCTGATAGAAAAAATCACAGCTTCCGGCTATTTCATCCTCACTTCATTGCCCGAATCGGAATTGGATATCGACCGAGATTTTAAAAATAAAGATGTAAAATTAGCCATCATCATTCCCAGTAATTTTGAAGAGTCTTTAGCCAAAGAAAAAACGGTTACGCTTCAGATTATCAATGATGTTTCCGATCTTAACATTGCTTCCATTCTTAACAACTATATGCAGGCCATCATTTATGACTTTACCTTGGATTACAATCAGGACAATCCTGCCCCAATCCCCTTCCAGATTACCACAAAGATGGAATACAATCCCGAATCGAACAGTGTTTACATGTTTGTTCCGGGCATCATCACCCTGATTATGATTATTGTGACTGCTTTGATGTCTTCCATTACATTAGCTCGCGAAAAAGAGACCGGAACCATGCAAATGTTACTTATCACACCGGTAAAAAAAGTATATGTAGTCATCGGGAAGGTAATCCCTTATATGATC
>JAVWBZ010000232.1:0-2953 GCA_036649255.1 Bacteroidales bacterium | reverse complement strand
AAATGAACATGTTTAAATTCGTTTTTTCGATGAATTCCCTCCACCAGTCCCACATCAATGGTATGTTCACGTAAAGCCTGTTCAATTTGTTCCGAATTACCCATTATTACCGATAATTTAATATCGGGAAAAGCCATGATAAATTGGGCGATTTTGGGTGGTAATGTATGCTGGGCAATGGTAGTACTAGCTCCCACTTTTAAATTTCCAGTAAATTTTCCAGACCATAGATTCATTTCAAGTTGCAGTTCTTTGTAGCTGTTGGTAATGGATTCGGCATGTTTAAGAAATATTTCGCCTGCTGAGGTGAGCGTGATTTTGGAGCCATTACGTTCAAAAAGTTGTACTCCGTAAATATTTTCCAATTCTTGGATATGTTTGGAAATAGCTGGTTGTGAAATAAATAACTCTTTGGCTGCTTTTGTAAAGTTAAGTTGTTGAGCTACTGCAATAAATGCTCGTAATCTAAAGTCCATAAGTTTTTGCGACAAAGATAGACATTTCGTTGATACATAAGTAATACAACAAATTTAAGGTAGAAGTTTCAAATATGCTCCATATCCTTCGGCTGCCATTTTTTCTTTGGGAATGAATCGTAGGGCGGCACTATTGATACAATACCGTAACCCCCCTTGTGAGGCGGGTCCGTCGTTAAAAACGTGACCGAGGTGAGCATTCCCGATTTGGCTACGAACTTCTGTCCGAATCATGCCATGTGATTGATCGTGAACTTCTTGTATTGATTCCGAATGGATGGGTTTTGAAAAACTGGGCCATCCGCAACCGGATTCGAATTTATCGGTAGAAATGAATAACGGTTCCCCAGTGGTGATATCCACATAAATACCTTCTTGAAAATGATTCCAATACTCGTTATGGAAGGGAGGTTCTGTAGCATTTTTTTGTGTAACAGTATATTGCATCTCCGTTAACTTCTTTTTCAAATTTGCATCGTCGGGTTTTGTGTATTCTTTTTTCTCAGGATTGGCATTCTTTGCCAATTCAAATAATACCGGATCGAGGTGACAATATCCTCCGACATTTTTATCCAAATACTTTTGATGATAATCTTCTGCCGTGAAGTAATTTTCCAATGGTTTTATCTCTATGACAATCGGTTTTTGATATTGTTCTGTCAGCTTCCGAATGGCTGTTTCAATGATTGGAAGGTCTTCAGAATTGGTATAATAGATACCGGTTCTGTATTGTATGCCTTGATCGGCGCCTTGTCGATTAAGCGAAGTGGGATCAATGGTTTTGAAAAAAAGATCAAGAATAAAAGCAAGTGAAACCTCTTCCGGGTTATAAATTACATGCACGGTTTCGGCGTGTCCCGTGTGGTCGCGACAAACTTCTTCGTAAGTGGGATTTTTTGTTTTACCGTTGGCATAGCCTACTTCCGTTTTTAACACGCCGCGAATCTGTTGTAAAAAATGTTCTGTTCCCCAAAAGCAGCCTCCGGCCAAGTAAATGTCTGCACTGTTTTTCATCGTAATATCTTCTTGTTTATTTTGTTTTTTATTCGATTGCATGGGATTTTGCGAACACGCTGTTATTCCCATTGAAATTAATAACACTAATAAGAGGTAGGTTGTTGATTTCATTTGACATAATTTTAAATAAGGAACGAACAATAAGTTGACCAATCGCAGAATCTTTTTTCAAGATAATGTCGTAGCACAATATCCTAAATCATCTAACGCTTCTACCGCTTTTTTTACTTCGGTTTCATCACCCTGAATGGTAATGGTTTTATTTTCCAATGAAATGTTGAATTTTAATCCTTCTGATTGTAATGCTTTGTCAATTCTTGACACACAATTAGAACAATGCATGTTTTCTATTTTTAATGTTTTCATGACGCTTTTTTAAGGGGTTAACTTTTTTCTTTTCAATGTTAAAGCATTGGTTACTACACATAAAGAACTTAAAGACATGGCAAAACCTGCCAGCATGGGGCTTAATAAGGTTCCGTTTATCAAGTACAGTGCTCCGGCTGCAATTGGAATTCCGATTATATTGTAGAAAAATGCCCAAAATAAATTTTGTTGGATATTTCGAATAGTGATAAAACTGAGCTTAATAGCCCGATAAATGTCAAGAGGATCCGATTTCATCAGGATAACGTCTCCCGATTCAATGGCAATATCGCTTCCGCCGCCCATGGCACAACCGATGTTGGCTTGTGATAAGGCCGGTGCATCGTTGATTCCGTCTCCTACCATCATGACCACATGTCCTTGTTTTTGAAATTGTTGGATGATCATCGCCTTATTTTCAGGTAATACCTCCGCCACCACCTCATCTACTCCAATCTTTTCTCCTATATATTCGCCTACTATTCGATGATCGCCGGTTAGCATGATCACTTTAATTCCCGCATCTTTTAATTTTTTAACCGCTTCCGAACTATGCGATTTGAGGGTATCGGCTACGCTTATAATGCCGCAAAGAATATGATCAATTACCACATACATAGGAGTTTCTCCTTTGGCCAACATCCTGTTGATATCTTTTTCAAAAGAATCTGATGGAATGGTTTCTTCTTCTAACAAACGTCTGTTTCCGATTTCGATTCTTCTGTTGTCTTCTAAAATAACTTTGATACCTTTGCTGGTGATATATTCGAAGTTGGAAATTTTGGCCTTGCTTTGTAAATGTTTTTCAGATGCGGCCTCTGTAATGGCACCTGCCAGCGGGTGATCGGACGCGCCTTCCACCAAGGCCGCTATTTCCAATAGTTCAGTAGGATCATATTCATGGGTCAATATTTCCGTTACTTTCGGTTTCCCTTCTGTTACGGTACCCGTTTTATCTAAGATGACCACATCTACGTGATGCATGGTTTCCAGTGCTTCGCCGCTTCGAATTAAAATTCCGTTTGAAGCACCCAATCCGGTTCCCACCATAACCGCGGTTGGAGTGGCCAATCCCAGTGCACAAGGACAGGCGA
>JAVWBZ010000231.1:0-2958 GCA_036649255.1 Bacteroidales bacterium | reverse complement strand
TAATCGTATCACCGTTTTTTAGCCCAAAAAGTTTAATTTGAGACATAGAAACATAAATATCATCGGGAGAAGAAAGATAATTATAATCTGACGAACGTAAAAAGCCACAAGTATCATTGGTAATTTCCAATACTCCTTCAGCAGTAACCGATCCGTCGAAATTGGCTTCAGATATCAATTTCCATTGTTCTGTATATGCCACTTCATTTTCTTTATCCACAATCGGATCTTCCACGGGAAGTTCAACTTCGTCCTCTAAAATAGCCGGATCCTTCAACATCACAACTTCTTTTGGAGTTTCTATCTCTTCTTGTGATTTTAATTCTTTAACTTCCAATCCTTTAGATGTACCAGCCGTATCATCGTCAATCAAAGATTCCGTAAAAGTAAAATCATCTAATAAAATATCATCGATTCCATTCACATCCTGAAGTATTTCTTCTTCATCGTCTTTTAAAATGGCAGGATCATTATAATTAATAATAGGATCTTCTTCCGCAACGGATGCGGTATAGGTCATCACAGAATCATCAATCAAATCAGGATCGTGATGATGAATAATTGGCATATCATCTAAAATAGCCGAATCTTTAAAATCCACTATAGGATAAGATTCTTTTACTTCTTGTTTGTCTGTTTTATTATTTCTACGCATTCTTTTTTGTTTAGCTTTTTCATTAGAAGGAATCGGATTGGCAAATACCACCTGTTCATTTTGTTGAGGTATGTTTTCCTCTCTTTCTTCCACAGGAATAAACTCATCTTTAAATAGTTGCACTTTTTTTTGAGTTTTATTATTTTTTTCGGCATTGGAAATGATACCAGCCGAAATCTTCTTTTCATTTGATGTTGCAATAGGTCCGTTACCGGGTATAGCAATACGTTTTCTCTTAGGTTTGTTGTCTGAAGAATCTCCCATGATTATAAAATAAAAAATAATATTGAAATCTTTATAAAGGTTAATTAATTGTAGAAAAATAACAATTGACTAAAAAAATAGTTCGAGGTGAAATTGAACTACGGCGCAAAAATACAAATAAAATTAATATGATATTCTTTTATACTCGAAATTATTTCATAAAAACGACATCGCTCATTACGATTCTTATAACGGCTGCGTAATTGCAAGCCATTTTCTTATAACCGCTCAATCCAAAGCTACTGGCTGAAAAATAAAAGGTAGGATCAATGGAGACATATTTGCTGAATGCTATTTTCAATCCAGCACACAAGGAAAGTCCAAATCCGGGTCCTCCAAACTTTGTATTATAGATGGTCATTTGTGTTCCGGGCACATAATTTTCTCCTCCGTAAGGATCCAGTAAATTAAATTCTTTATCTTCAATAAGAGCATAAAAGGATTGTACGTCCACATAGTTAAATTGAAGTCCCAATTCTAAAAAAGGTTTTACAATATAATGAGGATGAAAAAGGTAGCATACCGACAGATCAAAAGTGGAACGATTTTCCTTTCCTATAAGATGTTCCAATAAATAACCTGGACGTAAATTACCGGGAGGCATTTTGTAGTTCAACGTGAATACATCCGAAGCAATTAGTCTACTGAACGAATACATCAAACTAATTCCCCAGTTTTTATTCAACTTATATTTTACCCCGAATGTAATATTCATACTTGGTTTATAACTCATATCAAGTGGAATTTCTCCTAAAAAGACCGAATCACTGATAAAGGGATTTTTTCCAATCACCACTTTATTAATGTCATCATACCAATATTTATTTCCAAAAATATAATTGAGATTACATTCATTATTAGCACTCCCGTTATAATAACCAGCATTATATTTATTACCGAAATAGATTCCCCCACCCATCATAAAATCAAAACCTTTACTATGCCACGAAGAATCTTTTTTGATCATACCGTGTTGTGCCGCTCCCAAAAAAGGAAGCAACACACACACTATTATGACTATTATTTTTTTTATCATACAATTTTTCGATTATTCACAAACAGTGATTCTTTTTGACAACATTGGACTCAATTCTTAAAGATGAATGGCTTCGTTGTAGGCAGCAGCAGCGGCTTCCATAATGGCTTCCGATAAAGTAGGGTGAGGGTGTACAGAATGGATCACTTCTTGCCCGGTAACTTTCTTACTACGAGCCAATACCACTCCCGAAATCATTTCAGTCACATTTTCACCAATAAGGTGGCACCCAAGCCATTCCCCACTATTTTTATCAAAAATTACTTTTACCATTCCATCGCGATTGCCCGATGCCGTTGCTTTACCCGATGCTGTAAACGGAAATTTACCGATTAACACCTCTTTCCCCTGTTCCGCACAAGCCCGTTCGGTAAGACCTACCGAAGCCACCTCGGGAGTTGTATAGGTACATCCCGGAATGTTGCTATAATCCAGCGGATGAGGGTTTAAACCGGCTATTTTCTCAATACAGATCAATGCTTCATGCGAGGCAACATGAGCCAACGCCTGACCATGCACAATATCTCCTATTGCATAAATATTTTCACAATTGGTTTGGTAATTATCATCTACCACCACTTTCGCTCTTTCAATCTTTACCCCATACTCCTCCAAACCAATTCCTTCAAGATTGGTCATAACACCCACTGCCGACAATACAATCTCGCATTCCAGTTCGGTTACGTTGCCTTTGGCATCTTTTACCGAAACTTTACATAAATCTCCTGTCGTATCCACCGTTTCAACGGATGCAGAAGTCATCACCTTGATACCCGCTTTACGGAATGAACGCTCCAATTGCTTTGAAATTTCCTCATCCTCTACTGGAATCAAATTGGATAAATATTCCACGATTGTAACTTTAGTACCCATAGTAGCATAGAAATAAGCAAATTCACTTCCAATAGCACCTGAACCCATTACTACCATTGATTTAGGAAGCTTTGGCAAGGTTAAAGCTTCGCGATAACCTATGATTTTTTTACCATCTTGCACAATATGA
>JAVWBZ010000230.1:0-2978 GCA_036649255.1 Bacteroidales bacterium | reverse complement strand
ATTTGCATGATCGTTTGTGGGTTACAACGCTTCCTGTTACTTTTGATGATGCTACTTTTAGTGGTAAACCTTTAACATTTGAAATTTTGCGAGCCAATCCTTCTGCCATATTGATGCCTGAAATGAACGAAGAAGAAAGAAAAAATTACTTTAGAATGACTTGCCGCCCGGGTGATACTGTTTATGTAAAATATGCTTTGATTGATTACGAAAGCTACAAATTTTGGACTACCGGAGGCAATGAATTGGCCATGGGACAAAACCCTTTCCTTTCCCCCTCGCCGGTGCATTCCAATCTTCGGGGAAAAGATGTGTTGGGGGTATGGTGTGGCTATGCGGCTAAAGTGGCAACTTTGATTTACCGGGATACGCTGTCGGGCAGATAAAGAAAAAAAATGTACTTTTGCGCTACTAAAATCGGTTCACCATGCTCTATCAACTTCATATCATACCATATAAATTCATAATTTAAAAAACTATGTCATTATTAAAAGGAAAAATTGCCCTTGTAACTGGAGCAACACGCGGAATAGGAAGAGCCATTGCACTTAAATTAGCGGCGGAAGGAGCTCACATTGCTTTTACATATTTGAACAGTGCCGAAAAAGCCAAAAGTTTGGAAACGGAGCTTGCTGCTTTTGGTGTTCAAACCAAAGCCTATGCTTCCGATGCTGCCAACTTTGATGATGCGCATCAGTTGGTGACGGAAATACTCAACGATTTTGGGCGTATCGATATATTGGTAAACAATGCCGGCATTACCCGCGACGGATTGATGATGCGAATGAGCGAATCGCAATGGGATGATGTACTCTGCAATAACTTGAAATCTGCCTTTAATTTTATTCATGCCTGTACCCCGGTGATGCTAAAACAAAAATCGGGTGCTATCATTAATATGTCATCTGTTGTGGGAGTTAACGGTAATGGGGGACAGTGTAATTATTCGGCTTCTAAAGCCGGATTGATAGGGCTAACCAAATCTATTGCCAAAGAATTGGGATCGCGTGGAATCAGAGCTAATGCCGTCGCACCGGGTTATATTCAAACCGATATGACGGAAAATCTTTCGGATGACCTGAAAGAGGGAATGCTAAAATCAATCGCCTTACGCCGCCCGGGAACTCCTGATGATATTGCCAATACCGTATTATTTCTGGCCTCTGACTTATCATCCTATATTACCGGTCAGGTAATTGTATGCGATGGCGGAATGAGTTAAATCTTTGATGATGAAGAAACTGTTCATTTTTATTGCCTGTTTTTGCTTTTCTTTTTTGTATGCACAAAGAGATGCACCGTTGCGTGTAGAACTTGAAACGGCTAAGGATGCCTCAGATTATAATTATGCCGCTGTGGGTGAGAAAGGAGTATTTGTCTTCTATGAGGGTAATTCACTTAACAAGGACAGTGTTTCGTGGGTTTTGATGCAGTATGATACGAATTTGCAAAAGATCTCTAATTTTTCCATTCCGTTGCCTCTAGATGTAAGATATGTAACTTCTTTCTATGTGGAATCTGTCCTTTATTTGCTGTTCCAAGATCTTTTTCAAAAAAAGACCATTCCAAATACCTATTTGGTTGCGCTGGATTTTAGAAATGATCACCTTTCCACCGATATTATCACAGATTTACCGTTTCTTGAAATTTCAAAGTTTAAAGCCGTTGAAGGTCATTTGCTTATATCCACTTTGAAAGATAAAGAAATCAAACTCTTTTTTTATAATATAAAGCAGAAACAAGTGTATGAATTTAAGATAGAAAATGCTAAAATATTTTCGGATGAATTTATTGAAATTGATACATTCAATCGTAAGATTTTGCTGGGATTGGGAATTACGGTGACTAATAAAAATACTTTGTTAGCCCTGTTTGAAACCGATTATAACGGGAATTTATTACAAGAAAAACTTTTCCCCGAACTTCCCGATTATTTTTACAACTCAGCTCGTTTATCAATAGTAGATTCCCTTTCTGCCATTATTATAGGTACTTATAATACAGAACGAGATAAATATTCGGGGAATTTACATACCGGAGTTTATACGTTGCCTTATATAAATTCTGCTTTCGGAAACCCTGATTTTTATAATTATTTGAATCTTAAGAACAAGGACTCGTTGGCCGCAGAAAAGAACAAAAAATCAAATCTGAATTTACAACTTTTAGTCGGGCCACTCTATACTGATAGTACCCAATTTGCTTTGGTTACGGAGGTGTTTTATCCTGAATATAATTACAATACAACTTACAGTAACGATCCCTATTATTATAATGGATCCTATCAGGCACCCATGAACACATCGTTTGCCGGTTATCGTTATGTAAATGCCTACGTAACCACATTTGACAAACAAGGAAGATTGTTGTGGGATTTCTATTTTCCTTTTTCCAATATGTTGACTTATCGTTTAATAAACCGAGTTTCCGTCTATTTTGATCATCAGGATGCCATTGTGTATTATTTGTATAATACCGGCTTGACCTCTACTTTGTTGCATGGATATGAAATTTTAGAGCGTATTAATACGATTAATTTGGAAACGGGGCAAACCAAAGATGTGGTCGAATATAGCCGCAATTTAAATATTGAAAAGTGGTATGGCAACAACTTTTTGATTACTGGATATCAAGCTATTAAAAATAATGGAAAATCATCTAAATCAAAAAGATATGTCTTCTTGATGGATAAAGTAATTTACAGATGATTTTAGAAAAGTGGCGGGAACGAGAGTTGAACTCGTGACCTCCGGGTTATGAATCCGACGCTCTAACCAACTGAGCTACCCCGCCGTCATTTTGAGGTTGCAAAAATACACTTTTTTTTATTAGATACAACAGCTTTTGAAAAAAATATGAAGGGATCTATTTAAGAGCAACGTAATGAATACCTTATTTCGGAATTGGATGAATGTTTCTGTAGCTGAAATTTAAAAGATGTTCTGATAATATGACTTAAAAGTAAAATTAAATCGTTG
>JAVWBZ010000229.1:0-2999 GCA_036649255.1 Bacteroidales bacterium | reverse complement strand
AATCGAAGAATATAATTTAAAAACAATTAAACAATAAAAGTATGAAAAAACTGCTATCAATTTGCTTTTTAAGCATTTTATTTACATTGTTTGGCTTAACTGCCCAAGCACAACAGTGTTGTTTTCAGGTACATGATCAACAAATGACCACGGTAAACGGCGCTGTTGCCAATCAAACCACAGAGATGACTGCGGTTTCTTTAAATCATACATTGTATCCCCAATATGGGCAAACTGATACAATTAATGTTTCTTTTCAAGACATCTGTTTTGAAGGAGCTGATAAAGTTTCTATTGATTGGGAATTAACGGATGGTCATGGTAATGTGTTGACTAATTTCAATCGTTATGTTGATATTAAGTTTGAAACATATTATAATGATTTACAATGGTTAGGTGCATCGGTTGACCATGCTGTGGGAAGCTACCCTGGTGCTGCTATTAATTACCAAGGGACTTATCCTATTACCTCTCAAGGATTGGATTATTTCAATTCTCATTTTTTCAAGAATGCTCAGACCAGAATGATTCTTACATGGAAAACAGGTACATTAACCAATGTTCAGTTAAATTTAAATTTGGTGAAACGTATGAATGGTACCGATTGGCGCAATTTATATTATTGGGATGATGTTCAAAATAATCAAACTTTATACATTGGAGGACATCAAAGCCAACCTGGCGGCATAATAGCTTCTGACACCGTTAAATGGATTGAATATTTTAAAGATGTTACCATTTGTCGTACAGAGGCTCCTTATGAATTTGGTGGATTAAATCTTATTTTCGGTGATGATAATACACCAACTTCAACTCAAGTAATTCCTGTTATTTTCAGTAATGTAGATGCTTGTGGAAATACCATCATTGATAGTTTGGTACATGTATAATTAACTATTAGTGAAAGTCCTACTTCATTTGTTATTACTTCATTTGACAATACGCAATGTATGCTGCCGTATGATGGTAAATTGGTTGTAACTACGGAAAACAATTATACTTATAAAATTGATGATGAAAGTGTATATACCACGAACAATGAATTTGATTCTTTAAATACTGGAATTCATACAATTTCTATTCAAAATACTTCTGGTTGTATATTGGATACGACTGTATCTGTGAACTTTAATCCTATACATCCTGATATTGTTTATACTGTTGATTCCAATTCTACTTGTTATAATGACCCATTTATTGCCAATATCATCAATAGCATTAAAGAAATTCATCCTAATGAAGATGGACAAATTTCTATCCAAGGCCCTGCTAATGTACAATATAGTATTGCCGGAATTGATACGGTCGTTTCTGTTGAAAATACTCCGGTAGTTTTTGCAAATCTACCTGTTGGGACTTATGAAATTGAGATTATATCGCCCCAAGGATGTCCGTTTGTTGATATTGTAAAGGTTCCAAGAAAAGTGAGTCATTTGGAAGTAGGTGTTAATGCTGAAAATTGTGCTGAAAATACTTTATGCGGTGAAAACGGTAACGGTGTTATCGACATTCAACCGACTATAGAAAACGAAAATTATATTTATGCCGTGGTACATTTGGGAGCTCCATTATTTGTAATTGACACAGTGTCAACAAATAACGTGATTAATGGATTGGTTGCCAATAATTACATCTATGTTGTTTTAGATACGATGACTGCTTGTATGGCTCTTAACTCATACGAAATTACGAACAATAGACCTGCTCCTGTTATGAATGTAACAGTGGATAGTAATTATTTGTGTTTAGGTGATGCCGGAAATGGTGTGATTACTATTACCCCTATAGAAGGATATACTTATGCAGTGGTAAATCAAGGTGAAGTTCAACCGAATGTAGAGGATTTTACAACTGATGTAGTTTATAGTAATTTGTCTGTAGGAGCTTATGATATATATTTTTATAATACACTTACTTATTGTGTGAATGATACAACTGTTAATGTATATGATGCTCTTGTAAAACCAATCATTACCAATGATGCAACGGCTACTCCTATTACAAATTGCGATGAGATGAATCAACCTAACAATGAAGGTGTTATTACATTTATTGCCAAAGAAAATTATCAATATGCAGTATGGAAATTAAACGATACCCCTGTTTACAGTTCTGAAAATGTGTTCGAAAACCTCTCTGTTGGAGTATATAATGTTCAAATAATCAATGAACTTACGGGTTGTACTTCTTCACAAGAAACTCTTATGGTTATCAGTAATGTGATTTATCCTGAATTGGCAATCATTTCTAATCCTAATTCTGTGTGTAGAGATAATCAATTCGAGATTAATCCTAATGGTTCAATAGCAATCACAGCTCCTGCAACTACCGGATACCAATTTAAAATCTATGGTGATGAAGGTCTTTTGAATATAGATTATACTAATATGGTTGATTCTATTTATTCTAACTTATGGAATGCTGGTTATAGAGTGTGGTGTAAAGATGATGCTACAGGTTGTGTTTCAACCGATAGTATTGATGTGTTAAAAGCTGATCATGTGATTGATTTTACCGTAGAAAAAACTTATAATACACTATGTAATTTGCCACAGGGTGATGCTACTCTTACCGTAAATGTTTCTAATATGGAAGAAGGAGCTAACTATTTTTATCATTTGAAAGGTAATGACTATGATCTTTCTCAAGGAGAGAATGTATTTATTGATCTACAAGCAGGTTCCTATAACTTGCAAGTAGCTAACAGTATTGATGGATGTTTTTATCCTAGAGAGGCTATGGTTGTAGAAATTCAAAATGATCCTTCAAATCCTGGAATTCCGTCTGTTACAATTTCAACGAATGTTGATAATAATACCATTTGTAAAGACGCTTCTATTACTTTAACTGCTAATACAACTCCAGATAATTGTTCTTATAATTGGGGAACTGCTACTACTCAAGAAATTACCGTTACACCTGCTGTTACTACTACTTATGCTGTTACGGTTACAAACTTGACTACAAATTGTACAAACACTGCAACTGTTACAATTACG
>JAVWBZ010000228.1:0-3002 GCA_036649255.1 Bacteroidales bacterium | reverse complement strand
GTGGGGTACTGATCACCGAAATATCGCGTGCCCCCATCAAGGAAAATTGAAGAGTTCTGGGAATAGGGGTGGCCGACATGGTTAACGTATCAACATGCACTTTGAGTTCTCTCAATTTTTCTTTAGCTGCCACCCCAAATTTCTGTTCTTCATCAATGATTAAAAGCCCCAAATCTTTAAATATCACATCTTTACTTAATAATCGATGGGTTCCAATCAAAATATCTACTTTCCCTTCTTTCAATTTAGCCAAAGTTTCTTTAATTTGTTTGGCTGTTTTAAATCGATTGATATAATCAACAGTACAGGGCATTCCAGCCAATCGTTCCGAAAAAGTGGTATAATGTTGTAAGGCCAAGACAGTAGTAGGGACCAATATTGCAACCTGTTTGCTGTCGCAAACCGCTTTAAAAGCTGCCCGAATGGCAATCTCAGTTTTGCCAAAGCCCACATCTCCGCAAATCAACCGATCCATAGGATGTTCATCTTCCATATCCTGCTTCACATCGTACATCGATTTAATCTGGTCGGGCGTATCTTCGTACATAAAAGACGCCTCCAGTTCCGTTTGCAAATAGCTGTCGGGAGAATAGGAAAAACCTTTTTGGGCTTTGCGTTTCGCATACAGTTTTATAAGATCAATGGCAATCTCCTTGACTCTCTTTTTGGTTTTTTCTTTCAATCGATCCCAGGTGCCGGAACCAAGGCGATGCAAAGTGGGAGCTGTTCCTTCCTTTCCCACATATTTGGTTATTTTATGCAAAGAATGGATACTGATATACAACGAATCTCCATCTTTATAAGATAATCTGATGGCTTCCTGTTCTTTGCCGTTGACTTCCATTTTTTGCAATCCTTCATAAATGCCAATTCCATGATCTATATGCACCACAAAATCTCCTGGTTGCAAATCATAAATTTCTTTTAAAGTAAAAGCTTCGCTTTTTTTATATCGGTCTCGAATAGAAAATCGATGATATTTTTCAAAAAACTGATGATCGGTATAGAGGCATAATTTTCCTGTTTCATCTCTAAAACCTTCATGTAAAATCATATTCAGAGAGATGTACAGTTCTTCTATTGTATATTTCGTGTGGTTATTAAGATTATAAGCACCTAAAATATCAATCATAATTTTCCGGATACGTTCCAATTGATTATCATTTTCCGAAAGAAAAACGGTTTTATAACCTCGTTCCAAATTATCGATCCACTCCAGCAGAAGATAATCAAAACTTTTTCCAAAATTATTTTGCGGTTTAATGGCAAAATCAAGGATTAAATCATATTTTTCAAAATTAACGGAATTAATTTCAATAATCAAATGAGGTAAAATATCTTTTAATAAATCGGCTCCCGTGATGTAAAGTTCTGAAGGGTTCAGTTGTTTCACGGTTGCATCCATTTGTTCACGTTCTTCTTCTATCTTTTTATAATTAAGATCCAGTTGTTTTTTAATATCTTCCAAATTCATCAACCAGCAATGGGATTCTTCAGATATGAAATCAAAGAACGATACCCGTTTTTCCACCAAAACATTGGAAGAGATCAGCGGCATGATATGAAGTTGTTCCACCTCTTTTATCGATAACTGGTTACCGGTATCGAACAAGCGAATGGATTCAACATGATCGCCAGAAAGTTCAATTCGGAAAGGATATTCTTCGGAATAGGAAAAAACATCAAAAATTCCCCCACGCCAAGCGAATTGTCCCGGCTCAAATACAAATTCTTCTTGTTTGTATTCATATTCGTACAAAAATTCCAGAAAGATTTCAATGGGCAAAATTTCTCCTTTTTTGACTATAAAAGAGTTCTTTTTCAGGTATTGAGTGGAAACCAATTTCTCTGCAATGGCATCAGGATAAGATACGATGATATAAGGCTCGTGGTTGTGAACCAATTTATTCACAATTTCAGAACGAAGTTTCACATTGGCATTGTCCACTTCATCCGACTTATGCGCCCTTCTGTAAGAAGAGGGGAAATAATGTACTTGTTTATTTGCCAATTCCACATCATGGTCATTCAACAATTTCTCAAGATCATGATAAAAGAAGGCTGCACTCTCCCTGTCAGGAAGTAAAAAAAGTTGGTGTTGTGTTCTTTTTTCTAGTAAGGGGGTTATTAAAAGAGTCAATGAAGAACCCACCAAGCCAGTCAATGCAACACGCTTTGCCTGAGAGTTTTCATTCAAAACTTGTCGAATTTTTTCTTTTTGTTGGGAGCAAAACAACTCGATTAATTCCGCTTGTGTCATGAGATTTTTTTGAGGGTGCAAAAGTAATGATTATTTATGAATTGGAAGCAGATATTGAATTGTACAAATTCAACCATATCATTTACTTTGTCTTTTATTAATCCAAATTGATGTTTCTTCTTTTAAAACACAGTTTGAATAAAGTTTTTTATTGATGAAAATCATGTAAAAATGGATAATATCGGGTATCATTTTCATCTCCGGAACAGAGATGAAAAATCGCCAAAGAGTGAAAGATAGAAATAGAGCAAAGTTGAATCCCCGCAATTAGAAAGCGAGGAAGATGAAAAAATGATCAAAGTTTCATTAGAATCATATCAAATAGGAGTAAACAGCATAAAAAAAGAGGTTACAATAACCTCTTTTTTTATTTATCAAAATAAGTTTTTTATTATTTATCAAAAATAATCATTCCTTTTTCTTTATCAACACGATAGTGCCCCCATTCCGAACTTATATAGTTATCTCCTATGACGAACGTGGCGGGAAGTCCTTTTTTAACAATCACTTTCACATTTTCGGCATAATCATCTCCCAATCTTATTTCATTAAGATACAATACAGAATTTTCGATGATAGAACCATCTTCCTGTTTAATTGCTTTTTCTTTTACTTCAAAATCTTCTACTTTGATAATCATTTCTTTTAACAAGCGAGATGCATCCACATAGCTTATATAAATTTCTTCCGAATTATTTCCTATTTCAAAATCAAAAGTTTTATTATTGGCAATGACAGCCCC
>JAVWBZ010000227.1:0-3013 GCA_036649255.1 Bacteroidales bacterium | reverse complement strand
ACAGCATCTCCCATCTTTAAATCTCCTAAAACGGCAATATTGCCTTGATACATGGTGATTTCTAAAAAACCTAATCGATTGAATACAAAAAAGACTTCTTCCTCTTGAGGATTGTAAAAATCGTGGTATTTTGTTATTTGAATGTGTTTTGTGGAAGATACAGTTGCTTTAAACTGGTTATTTTGGTTGGCTTCTTTAAACATCGCAATCGGAATATCGGTAACGGCGTTGCAAAAGGTGTCGATATAGGCAATCCGTCCGGTAATTTTTTTTTCAAGAGACGAATAATAAGGCTCCAGTTTGATTTTGCGTTTGAAGTGGGTGTATTCGGTTGCAATCTCTTTTATTTTGTTATTGAAGAGCTGTTTTGTCATTTCAATCATTTTATCCGGAAAATCGGATGACAGGTCGGAAGAGTTGTATTGCCAAGCTTTTAAAGGCGTTTTGGTTCCAAACATTAAAGAAAAAATTCCGCTGTCTTCACCTATAAAATAATGGTTTTGATATTCTACTAAAACAGGAAAAATATTTTTAGATAAAGAATTACCAGTTAAAATGAGATGAACGGATTGTTCAGGAAAAGCGGTGAAACTGTTTTTTAAAATAAAAGCTGTTTGTTCAATATTAAACAAATCAATGGCATGCGTAATATCGAAAATATGGACATCGGGAATGTTAGAAACAAGTTTTCCTTTAAGCATGGCAACGTAGGGATCTTTGAGTTTCCAATCGCTGATTAAAGTTATATTTTTCATAGTAGGCACTATTATCATTTTATTTTGATTATGGATAAAAAGGATTTTTCAACCTTAATTCGCTTTTTTTCAAGTTGATAAAAAGTGGTATCCATACGACGAATCATTTCATTCTTTAGGCGGCAAAGATAGGTAAAATGTTGATGATCATCAATAAAATTGTTCATTAAAAGATTGGTTTTGATTCATTGAATGATCATCACAAAAGATAAAAGTGTAAAAGAAAAATACCCAATCATAGAATTTCGATCTCATTATTATTAGGATAATGATTAAAATAGTTGAGGTAAAAATAGTTAAGAAGGTCTCTTTTAAAGTTGGTTATTATAAAAAAATGGCGTATTTTTGCCCTCTTTAAAATGGCTCCGTAGTTCAGCTGAATAGAACGTCAGATTCCGGTTCTGAAGGTCGTGGGTTTGAATCCCGCCGGGGTCACCGAATAAGGTGATGGGTTATTAAAATCCTTCCTGATCTTGCTAATCAAGTGTAATTTTTTTACACTTGATTTTTTTTATTAGAATGAATTTTAGAGGTAGTAGATTTGATTCGATTATAAATTATGGGAGTAAACCAATTAGAAAAGTTGAAACAAGAAAACTAAGAAATTCAGATTATCTAACCAAAACCACACTACCGAGTTTTATTAGTTCCATATCGGTATTCGTATAAGTGATATAGGTTATTTTCCACACATAAACTCCCATTTGACAATTGTCTTTTTTGTAAGTTCCGTCCCATCCTATTGCAGGATCCACAGAATTAAAGATGCAGTTGCCAAAGCGATCATAGATTTGTAAGTGATATTTTAATAAATCATTGACTTTGGGAAGAAATATATCGTTAATGCCGTCATGATTAGGAGAAAAACTGTTGGGTACCCAAAAGGCATACTGATCGGTTACTTTAAGTTGTATCAGGGTATCGTTTTCACATCCGTCAATATTAGAAACCGTTAAGAGAACATTGAATAATTCGTCGGAACTTACACTGTATGAATGATCCGGATTTTCGATGGAACTACTGGATCCGTCCCCGAAATTCCAGCTATAATCTGTAATGTTTTCGCCTATTGAAGTATTGGTGAAATTGACAGGACGTCCGTTAAGAGGCTCTTCGGGTGTGTAATAAAAGTTGGCATGGGGGTAATCGGAAACCCGAATGGCATTTTCAAGATAGAGCGAATCGTTACAATTTGGAGCGGAGGAAACATGCAAGTATACGCTGTATAAACCGGGATCTGTGAAAGTTTTACTGGGGTTTGTTTCTGTTAAGGTGTCCGTATGGTTGATTACCCAAGTATGAGTGGCTCCGTCTGGTGTGGAATTGGAGTTGAAATTGACGGTAAGTGGCACACAGCCCGATTCCGGGTTGTGTGTTGCCTCTATTTTAGGACGAGGTTGAATGACCACTCTGTATTGAGCCGTATCTTTTTGACATCCCCAACGATCGCTTGCAATAACGGAATAAGTGGTGGTGTGAGTGATATTGGCTTCACTGATTTGTGTGTTCGGATTTGCAATTCCGGTGGTAGGGAACCATGAATAGAGAAGGGGTTCTGTTCCCGATTCCACATTAATGGCAACTTGCTGGCAAACGTTGCAAAAATTTTGTTCCTCGGAAGTTAATCGTACAAAATCATTATCAATTAAATAATATTCAAGTGTATCATATTTAATCACGGGGCCTTCATGTAAAGGGGTATAATCGCAAAGTTCAATAGCCAGATAAATAATAATTTTCTTAGTTTCTCCGGCATTAAATGTGGCATCCGGAAGAGGAAATACATGCAAGGAAAGGATGGTGTCTCCTTCTAAAAAGGTAATGTTATCGCCGCTGTTTAGAGGTCGGTTATTCCAAGTAATCGTATAATCACTGTTAAGAATAGCCGTCCCGTTGGTCATCACTTCAATATTGTTTGATCTGGTATTGGGTCTATTTAATTTTAATTTTATATTCAAATCATTGCAATTTTTGATCAGGGTATCATTGTCAATTGCAAACATGTTTATTTTTTCAATTTCTGGACTGGTAAAGCTTCCTTCTTTTAGAAATACGCCGGAATCATAGCCGTTATCTCCCACGTTGGCCAGAGAAAGTTTCATATGATACTGCCTGCAGGCTCTGATAATGGCACTGGCGGTGAGTGCGGTTGTGTATCCGTCGTATTGAATATGGTTTCCGGTATTGGAAGTATAATAACTTGAATAGGCTAAAGATTGGCAACCTCCTGGACTGCCTGACGAACCTGCTGTACCAGA
>JAVWBZ010000226.1:0-3022 GCA_036649255.1 Bacteroidales bacterium | reverse complement strand
GTATTTGGTCCAGATAGTGGAAGGAGAAATAGTAGTGTTCCAAGTAAAATTGGCAATATCTTTTCCTGTGGTAGAATAACCAAATTGAATTTTTTCCGTACCAGAAGAACCTTTTTTATGCCAGAAAGAAACCATCATTCCTCCGGAGATATCAAATTCTGGAGAAATTAGGTATTGATCATAAGGGCTCCCAGAGCTGAAAGATGAAAATCTGAAACTGCTGGAATCGTTTTTAGACTCACTGGTAGAATGTATCATATTATTATCCAAAGGATGATTGGCATTGGCATACTTCATATCCCAACAATCGGCAGGAACTGTTGTAGATTCAAAACTTTCGGAATAAGGAAGTTCAGTAACAGTTCCGCATTCGGTTCTGAAATTGATCTTATTGCTCCAATTGGTATAGATATCTCCACATTTGGCTCTTACATATACATCGTAAAAGGTGGCCATGTTTAAACCAGTAAGAGGGTATGTTGTACTGTTATTGGAAACAGAAATAACCGTCCCACTTCCATGAGCAAATCCGGGAGTACCATACTCTATTTCAAAAACAGGATTGTTGTGATTACTATAGTTAAATGTTAAAACAGCACCATTGGTAGTGATAGTTCCAACAGTTAATCCGTAAACATTTCTGCAATCGGGTAAATAATCTATCACAAGGCTGTCTATTTTACAGCTATAATAGCTTGAGTTCCACTTAAAGGCAATATGTTTACCGATTCCGGTAAAAGTGTCCAAGGAAACTTCAAATGTTTCCCATGTATTGGTGGAAGAGGTTGCCAATTTGCTGATTTCTTTAAAAGTAGTAAAATCGTTGCTATTCTCCATAACTCCTATAGATAATCCAGAAGAAACGAGTGTAGTTCCCATGAAAGCTTTAAATTTTACTTTCAAGTCTCTGGCTGAAGTTACATTCAAAGGAGGTGTTACAGCTATTGGATAATTGGATGATCCAAAGTATAAAGTATGATTGGTGTCAACAGAAGTGCTGTTGTTATTCCTACTCCAGCAGTTCGGAAAAGCTGTGATCTCATCGAAATTTTCAATAAATGGAACAGCATAAGACAAGCAGGGCGTATTGAACACAAACCAAGGAGTCCAATCACTGTGTTCTGTTTCACCACAATAGGTGATGACACGTGCTTCATAAGCCGTATTGCTCAATAGGCTGGTTAATTCCTTTTCAATTCCATTAACAGTATAGGAGGTTGTATGGGTGGTATCCGTTGTCAAACGTACCTGAACATCATAATGGTCGGCGGTGCCCCATCTGTTTTGATCCCAAGACAAAATAGAATTAGCAGGATTGTAAGTTACGTTTTTCGGTTCCGAACAAGTGGGGATTGGAGTGCAGTTAAGTATAAATTCGAAACCTGTATATTCCAAAGAAACATCTGATTTAAAGCAAAGGGTCAAAGATCCTGACAAGGAAGTTAAGGCATCAATACGACCTTTTCCTTTTAAAGTGGCCAATACGGTCCCAGTGGTTCCTTCTCCGTCGTAGATGGTAATGTAATCGTAACTGCTTCCTTCCACATGATAGTTCCCTGTTAGCTGAGCCAATGAATTTGCTTGGGGAATGATGATCATGGTGTCAAGGCTGTTGCTTTTGTAATTGTCGGTAGCACCTCCATTGTCGAAAAGCATCCCTTGACAAGCTTCAACAAGAATGGTGTTTTCTTTTTGCATGATGTAGCGATCAGCGATTAAGGCGGTTAGAGGGCCAACCCACAAACTTGACAAAGTATCATGGCAATCTGCTTTTATGTAGAAATCAAGAGAATCACCATAAGTCAAACCCGTTATTTTTGTATAAGTAGTATCTTCAATATTTATTAGAGAACCGGTTCCCGGTTCAAAACCGATTCTACCGTATTGAATGGTCCATTCGGTTTCTTGATTCCCTTTAGTCCAGCGAAGATCTACGGAAGTTCCAGTGATATTTTCAATTTTGAAGTTTTTCGGAAGCGGACAACGATAGGGTGTATGGAAATAATACTCTTTGGTATTGGGAACAACAAGATAATTTCCATTCCCACAATAAGAAGAAATTTTAACCTCAACATGATAGTCGGTAAATTCATTTAAATTATCTAATACGTAGAAAGTATCGTTTTCAATTAAAATAGGAGCACAGAATAAAGTATCCGCTTCGTTTCTATTTAATCTATATTGCAGATACCATACATTTGCCTCTCCTTTTTTGTTCCAACGAATAGCAGCGCCTGATGCCGTAATATCCGTGGAAGCAAGATTCAAAAGAACAGGGGCAGGGCAAATATAACCTGTTGTACAATTTACTTCATTGGTTGGGAAACCGAAAAGGTTCCCCTGACAAACCGCACCTGCTGAAATGGTATAGGTGCTGTTTTCATATAAGTCTATAGTTGCAACCGTGGTATCCGAATAATAAAGAAGTGTTTCTCCGGCATGCAGACCTGTAAGAACATGGCATTTTATGTAATATTGTGCTGCTTGATGGTTGTTCTGCATCCTCCATGAAACTTTTGCAGAAGTAGGATTAAGTTCTGAAACTGTAAGGGTAGAAGGAATTGTTTTGTTGATACAACCTGAAATTCTGATATTATCCACATTAAAAGCTCCCGGGGCTTTATGAACGAAAGCTACATAAATAACCTGACCGGCACGTTCGCTTGGAATAACAATACTATTGGTTTCACCGTTTCTAATGGATTCAAAATTTTCTTCTGCCGTTCCCCTGTAAGAAATCATAATGTCATATTTATCTTGCATAGCAGTTGTTTGAACGGTATATTCCATGGTGATGGTTCCTTCTTCCGGAATTTTAAAGCCAGGAGAAATTAACCAATGCTGAACATTATTGATACCTGTCGCGATGGTAGAAGTTGCCCTTCCGGTTTGGATGGTAAAATCGGAGCCTTTCCAACAATCTGGCATGGGATCTCCGTTTACACCATTAAACAACTGTTCATAAGGAAGTTCTATCACATCACAACCGGAAACAAAGGTGAGAACAGGCGTCCAATCACTT
>JAVWBZ010000225.1:0-3035 GCA_036649255.1 Bacteroidales bacterium | reverse complement strand
TTTTTGAATTTTGCGTTCAATTTGTTCCAAATCCTTTATTTGCAATTCGAAATCTATAATTTCGATGTCGCGTACAGGATCAATAGAACCTTCTACATGGGGAAGATTCTCATTATCAAAACAGCGCAACACATGAATCAGTGCGTCGCACAACCGCACATCACCTAAAAAACCGTTTCCAATTCCTTCACCTTGACTTGCTCCTTTAGCTAATCCCGGAATATCCACGATGTCTAAAGTGGCAAAAACTAATTTTTCGGCTTTGATAAAACTGTCGATTTTAATTAACCTTTCATCTGGAACGGAACATACGCCAATATTGGATTTGTTGGTGCTATATGCAAAATCGGTAACTGCTGCCTTTGTGTTGGAAATACAGTTAAATAAGGTAGTTTTACCGGAGTTGGTTAATCCAACAATGCCACATTTTAAACCCATATTGATGATAATTAAAAACCTAAAATAATATCTTCTACAGCCTTGATTTCGGGAAGATGTTGTTTTAATGTTTGCTCAACACCATTTTTAAGCGTCATTTTGGCATGAGGGCAAGTGCCACAAGCTCCTTGTAATTTTACTTTTACAATATAATCGGGTGTAAGTTCTATAAATTCAATATCGCCTCCGTCTTGTTGTAAATAAGGACGAATTTGTTCGATAATAGATTTTACCTTTTGTTCTAAAGTTGGATTTTCCATAAATTTCAGTCTTCTTAATTTTTGAGCTGCAAAAATACAATTTTTTGACCATATAACCATATTAGGTTTATAAATTTATATTGGTAAAATGAAGAACGTATTAGTAAGCAAGATTAAAATGGTAAATAATTAGCTTGAAATGGTAATGAACCTCATTTTTTTATCATAAAAAAATAAAGAGAAAAAAAAATCCTGTATCTTTGCCGCCTTAAAATTATTAATAATCCATAGACAAAAATTATTACTAAAACAATGGGAAGAGCATTTGAATTTAGAAAAGCAAGAAAATTTAAACGTTGGGGAAACATGGCAAAGGTGTTTACCCGTTTGGGAAAAGAAATAACAATGGCTGCAAAAGCCGGTGGGCCCGACCCTGCAACGAATTCGAAATTAAGACTTTTGGTTCAAAATGCACGTTCGGAAAATATGCCGAAGGAAAATGTGGAAAGAGCTATTAAACGGGCTTTCGAGAAAGATACTTCCGATTATAAAGAGGTATTTTATGAAGGATACGGACCTCATGGTGTAGCCATCTATATTGAAACCGCCACCGATAACAACCAACGAACAGTAGCCAATATTAGAAGCTATTTCAATAAGCTGGGAGGTGCACTTGGAACTTCCGGAATGTTGGATTTTATCTTCGACAGAAAATGCAGTTTTACTGTTTTGAAAAAGGAAGGTGTGGATATTGAAGAATTGGAATTGGAATTAATTGATTTCGGAGCAGAGGAAATATTTGAAGATGAAGGCGAAATTATGATCTATGCCGAATTTCAAGCATTTGGTCCTATTCAAAAATATTTGGAGGAAAATGGATTTGAAATCAAAGGTTTTAAATTTGAAAGAATTCCAAATGATATGAAGAAAATTTCTGAAGAAGAAAGAGCGGAAGTGGAAAAATTATTAGAAAAAATCGAAGAAGATGAAGACGTTACCAATGTCTTTCATAATATGGAAATGGAATAATGAATCATTAAAACACCAAATTAGTTATGTATTTTTATAAGTTTAGAGTTTTTTATGATGAGGTAGATGATTTCATAAGAGATATCGAAATCCTTTCTACAGATACCTTTGAATCGTTACATGCTATTTTATACTCTTCTATAGGATTACTGGGTAATGAGTTGGCCTCTTTTTCCTTGTGCGATACAAAGTGGAATAAACAAAAAGAAATTACCCTGATAGACATGGGAGACGATTCTGTTACGGGTGAACCGGAATATGATGATGAAGATGGTTTTACTACAAAATCAAATTTGCCTAAATTTGTGATGAAAGAGGCAGTGTTGAAGGATTTTATTTCTGACCCACATCAACATCTTATTTATGAATATGATTTTTTAAATCCTAAAATTTTTTATATCGAACTTTTAAAAATTGCTCCCGTTGAAAATGGAATTCAATATCCAAGATGTTCATTTCGTTCGAAAGAGTTGCCTAAAGATAACAAACAACCTTTAATTCCTAATCCAGAGGATGATTTTTTGGAAGAAGATTTTCATGACGAAGAAGATTTCGAAGATGGCTACAATGATGAAGATCATTTAGATTTGGGAAATATTGATGAATATAAAGAATTTTAAAGTTCCCACTCTATTGGTAATTTCCGGCCCTACGGCTGTAGGAAAAACGGAATTTGCCATTCAATTGGCTAAGCAATACAAAACAGTTATTATATCGGCCGATTCCCGTCAATTTTATAAGGAGATGAGAATCGGTACGGCTTTTCCTACTCCGGAGGAGTTGAATAGTATTCCTCATTTTTTTGTAGGGAATTTATCCATCCAAGATTATTATAGCGTGTCAAAATATGAACAGGAAGTGTTGCAACTGCTGACTGATTTGTTTATGAAACATGAGGTGGTGGTGATGACCGGGGGAAGCGGTTTGTATATTGATGCCGTATGTAAAGGGATTGATGAACTTCCTGATCCCGATGCGGAAGTTCGAAAATTGGTGGTGGACCTGTTTGAAAAAGAGGGAGCGGAAGCTTTAAGAAATCAAGTGAGAATATTGGATCCTGAATTTTATCAAAATGCCGACATTGCCAATTATAAACGATTGATGCGAGCGTTGGAGGTATGCTGGCAAACAGGAAAACCTTATTCGTGGTTCTTGAAACAAACTCAACATGTGCGTCATTTTGATATGGCCAAATATTATCTCAACCGCCCGAGAGAAATTTTATTTGATAGAATTAATAAACGAGTGGATGTCATGATGGAGCAAGGATTGCTGGATGAAGTGAAAACACTATATCCCTATAAGTGCTTAAATGCCTTAAATACAGTTGGATATAAAGAATTGTTTGATTACCTAGATCATAAAATG
>JAVWBZ010000224.1:0-3057 GCA_036649255.1 Bacteroidales bacterium | reverse complement strand
AAGTGGTAGGGACGATCATTGGCAAATGTACATTAAATTCGGACATGAGTTTTTCTCCCAGTTCTTTGGCCAGCTCTATTTCTCCTTCTACATAAAATCTTCTGCCGCAACAGGTCTGCGCAACATTGTACACACACGAATCTCCCAACCGTTCCAATACCGATATTACACTGTTAGGAATCAGTGGATTGAACATATCCATGCAACAAGGTATGAATAAGTTTACTTCATTTTTTTTTCCCGGTAATGCCATTTTCATCTCTTTAAGAAGTTGCAAAGATACAAAATCATCCCAAAAACAAAACATGCAAAATAGAGAAATTTTATTTTTAATGAAAAGGGGAAAATCGCCGATGAGGGATTCCTGGACGAATCCGGTGCGTGAGCGGCTGAAGCGGCATCCCGCAGCATGCCCGGACGAACCGTTTCGGAAAAATCAAACCATGTAGGCAAAACGATATAAAAGGTTATTTTGCCACGAAAGAAAGAGGGCATGCGAGGAATATAGCGGAAGACGCGACGGCGAAGCCGGCACGCCCTGAGCATCAGTAAAATATTGCTCTCTCTCATTCTCTTTGACGGATTTTATTTGCGTGATAAAAATTTCCCGTACCTTTGCCTTTTTGTTTACCAAAGCTACAAAAAAAACAACATCTTAAAAATGAATCACATAGAAATCATTTCGGCGCTGTTATCAAAAATAAATCCGTCTAAAATCGTGATTATTGCAGATGCAAATCTGATGCAGCTCTGTCCCGGGTATTTTAATTTCATTCCTTCTCATTTTTCTCCTTACATGCTGGCCATTCCAAGCGGCGAGAAATCAAAGTCGCTGACCGAGGCAACTTATATCTGGCAAAATATGCTGGAAAATAATTTTGACAAGGATTCGTTGCTCATCAATTTCGGGGGCGGGATGATTTGTGACCTTGGGGGATTTGTGGCAGCCAATTATAAACGCGGTATCCGTTTCCTCAACATACCGACGACGCTTCTGGCCATGATTGATGCGGCTATTGGTGGAAAAAACGGACTTAATCTGCACCATATAAAAAACGCCATCGGAAGTATTCATCTTCCCGAAGAGGTGATTATTGACACTCAGTTTCTTATGACGTTATCACCTCTTCAATTGTTGAACGGATGGGGTGAATTGATCAAGTATGCACTTATTGGCGATCAGGTTTTATGGCAAGCCATTAACAAGATGGAACGCATTCATTATAAGTCTATTAAAAAAGAATGGATTGATCGATGTATTCAATTCAAAAACAGAGTGGTAGAAGAAGATTTATACGATACTGGGCCCCGCCGGATTTTGAATTTCGGGCACACCATCGGGCATGCCCTCGAAAGTCTTTCTTTTGACAAAAACAATCTACTACCGCACGGACATGCCATAGCCATTGGCATGGTTTGTGAAAGCTATCTTTCCTATTTACATCATCATGTGTCTTTAGAAGATGCCACCACCATCAAGCAATATATCCAACGATTATATTTCACCCCCACCCTCTCCGAATTGGATTTCAAAACTCTTATAAAACACGTTCGTGCTGATAAAAAAAACAGTCATGAAACGATCAATATCACGTTGTTGGATGCTTTAGGGAAAGCTTCTCCCAACCATACCGTAACGGAAGAGGAGGTGATACAAAGTTTGCAATGGCTTCAACAATAGTTACTAAATTATGAAGAAAAAAAGGTTCCTCTTTCTTGCCGTTTCAGCTGTTACAGTGATTATTGCCGTTGTTTTATTGAGCAACAAGAAGGTGGTGGAGCAGGTGAAACGAAATACGGCAAAGTTGCTGGTGTATGAATATATTCCCAATCAGCACTACGATCTCAGTGAAAGAGAAGTGACTTTCAAAAAGGATTCTCTCTATACGGACTTTCGGAGGCAATATCGTTTTCATTATCAAACTATTGGAGTAGCCGAATTCAACGACAGCAGCAAGTTAATTATGATTGCCGAACCGCCACCCTATTTTGCAACGGATTCTCTCAAAAGTATTTTTGCCAAATTTACTCACAGCATAGAGTTCAAACATCACAAGATAGGTTATGACGGACGGGCAACCGATCTTTTAATATCGCTGGCCAATGCCACTTGCGAGAATGTAGATCATCTGATCAAAAGATTGTCTAAAGAACTTTTCCTATCGGATTACAAACCTGCAGTAACCAAATTGCCAGTTACAGAAAAAAAGGTTTACTTTTCTTCGTCAAATTTAGATTATCAAATTACCTTATATGAATTTAACGAATGGTTTTTAGAAAATAAGGAAGCCTTTCTTGATTGCCGCGATACCACTCAAACGTTGACAATAAGAGCGATTTGTTGGAACAGGTGGAATATATTCGTCAATTTACTTTGGATGCCGATCTGATTTTGGGGGCACTTGCCGACTCCAGCACGCTGGTCATCATCGGTCGCGAGCGTGAAGTTCCTTTAAACGAACTTCCACCCTTATATGTGGAAACAATCTTGTTATTGGCTTCCGTCACGGAAAAGGAGTTGTCGCAAAGTTTGGATATCAATGATTTTTTAGCAGGCAAGATGAACAACGGCAAAGACTGGTGCCCCACTTACTTGAGCAAAGAGCTTGAAAACACAGAATTTGGCAATCTGATGACCCTTACCGATATTTTACTGAAAGATTGGTCGGAAAGAGGAACCATTGAGGAAGCTTACTACCGCTATCCCAAACCTGGTTATTATCCGTTTGACAAGCCGCTGTTCAGAAAACTGGGACTTCATGAATTGGTATATAACTGGAACACCGCCAACGCCATGTATGCCATTGATTTAAACGGAACCACTCTTTACACATTGAATCGCACAGGTTCGCTTCCCGTTTCCTACTTTAACTCTCAAGAAAGCAGTACTTCCATTGGCTATCAGTATGAACAGCAAGCTTATCACTATTTCGCCACTTTAAACAATCCCGATTTGGTAAGGGTTGTACAATATACAGCTCTTTATCAATTATTTATGGACAATGAGATTACTTTTTCGGGAAATACTCACTCGGTTTATCCCAAGAATAAGCCCTT
>JAVWBZ010000223.1:0-3057 GCA_036649255.1 Bacteroidales bacterium | reverse complement strand
TTTCATGTTTTCCTCCTTTTTTTTATGATTAATATTTTCAGGGTTCATATAGGTAGGCGCCGATTTCGGCGACTTTCCCTTTAAAACTTCACGGTAATAAGTATAGGTTAAGGCATCGTGATCTTTCCCTGCAATTTCACAATTATCAACCTGTGCTACAAATAGAATATGTGAGCCCAAATCAATTTCGGAAACCACCTCTCCATGAAACCATGCCAGTACATTTTCCGTTAATACCGGAAGATTGTCTTCCGTACGAATATGTTGTACGTTGGCAAATTTGTTCACCTCTCTGCCGCTTTTATACCCAAACGTTCCGATGACATCCAAACGGGTATTTTTGCTCAATGCACAAATGGCAATTTTCTTAGATTTTTGAATCAACTCTGTTGTAAAGTTATCTTTACTGGCAGCAACGGCCAATTGGCAGGGATTAGCCGTAACTTGCATAACAGCGTTGCAAATAAAACCGCTCTCTTTGTTTTCAAAGATTGAACTTACAATGTATAAACCGTAAGTAATTTCATAAAAAGCTTCTAAATTCATAGTGATGATTTGATTAAATATTAACACTCATAATAGGGGATTGTTTATTCCTTTTTTTTAAATGAAAGATAAATTCGATCAATAAACAAGGTTTTAAAAAAAGGGAAAACAGTTTTATTTTAAAAAATTCTGCTTTTGAAGACATTTTTTCAGTACTTCTGCCGCCTGTTCGTTATCTTTCTTTACATAACGTCGTTGAGTAAAAACTTGAGCTAGATTATCCAATTGATTTTCTTCCAGAATTTTAAGCGTATTGGGGTGTTGTTCTTTTTCTCGGTATAGCTTATCAATATCGGATTTGGAATAGTGGTGGTAAGTTTCGTAATGAATAAGTGCTTCCAATGGCAATTTATCGGTTAATTCGGGTTGTTCGTCTGCATAGCCCATCGCAATACAGGCCACTGGAATAACATTTTCTGGTAAATGTAATGCTTCTATGAATTGGTCGGGATTGAAAGTAATGGTTCCTAACCAACACAACCCTAAGCCTAATGATTCGGCTGCTACACAAGCATTTTGAGCTGCAATCAGGGCATCTGTAACAGCCCAATGGTAGCTTTGTAGATTGTTATAGGCTTCCGTTTCCGTGTTTCTATAATGACAATATTGATTAAATCGGTTAAAATCGGCACAAAAAGTCAAAATTAAAGGTGCATTGGTGGCAATAGGTTGATAGTGGTGGAAAGGTGCCATTTTTTGCATCATTTCTTTATCTTGGGTAATAATAATGCTGTATAGTTGCAGATTTCCCATAGTTGAACCGTTGCAGGCAGCTTTTAAAATGAGTTCTAAATTCTCTTTTTCTATTTTTCGATCACAGAATCTTCTGATACTTCTGTGATTCAACATTGTTTCAATGGTACTATTCATCATGATTAATAAAATTAAACGATATTTGATTATGGAGTCTTACTATTTAAAATGTGAATCTGTTTTTAAAGAATTAATGATTGGAATGAACAAAGGAACCTTTTCTAAGTAGCAGGTAAATAAAATAGGGAGCACCGGCCATGGCTGTGATACTGCCAACCGGCAGTTCCGACGGTATTGCAATCGTGCGGGCAAGGGTGTCTGCAAGCAACATGAAAAAAGCACCGAAAAAAAGTGAATAGGTCAATAATCTGCGATTATGATTGCCGAATATGATTCTGACAATATGCGGAATGATTAGACCGATGAAACCGATGACTCCGCAAAAAGAGACTGCCGTGGCAATTAAGATGGAGGAAAATAGGAGTGTGATGAAGGTTGTTTTTCGAGTGTCAACCCCCAAGCTTTTAGCACTTTCTATCCCCAACTGCATAATATTCAAATCTTTTGCGTAATAATACAAGGGAGATAAACAGATCAAAAAGATGGGCAAAAGAAGTTTGATTTCATGCCATGAAACGGTGGCAAAACTTCCCATTGTCCAAAAAATGATCTTGTTCATTTCTTGTTGATTGACAACCAATAACAAGGTAATTACGGCTGAAATCAAAAAGTTGGTGGCAATGCCGGTAAGTAGGATGGTTTCAATGTTTTTGTTTCTATTAAATCGGGCAATTCCCAAAATCAGAAAGAGGGTTATCAAAGCGGTTGCCAATGCCGGAATGGTAATGCCAAGTAACATGGCATCCCAACCTAAAATAAAAGCCACTGCCGCCCCCAAAGAGGCACCGGAAGAGATTCCCAAGATATAGGGATCGCAAATGGGATTTCTGAAAATGGTTTGGAACACGGAACCACAAATGGCTAAAGAGGCGCCAGTTAGTAAGCTCATCACAATACGCGGAAGGCGCAGTTGCCAGAGTGTTATTTCATAATAGTCGGGAATAGGTTGGGAGGGAAATCCTAATGCAGATTTTACCATATCAAATAAAACCTCCACCGGAATGGAAACCACACCGATGGAGGCTGCTATGATCACGGAAAGTAAGATAGCAAATACAAATATTATAGGAAGTAATATTTGTGCTTTCTTTCCCATCTTTATATGTTGGCTAAAGCTTGTTCAAGATCGGCTTTAATGTCTTCCACATCTTCAATTCCTACGGCAAAACGTACTAAACCGTCACCAATACCACAAGCTTCGCGCGATTCTTTACTCATTTTTGAATGGGTCATGGAAGCCGGGTGAGACATGAGCGACTCAACACCTCCTAAAGAAACAGCCAATAAGATCATATGGATATGATCCATTAAAGTTTTACCTGCTTTTAACCCGCCTTTCAATCCAAAACTGATCAAAGAACCCGGACCGGACATTTGTTGTTTTCCTAGTTCATATTGCGGATGCGATGGCAAACCGGGGTAGCTAACCCACTCGATTTTAGGATGTTTTTCCAACCATTCAGCCAAAATACGTGCATTTTCCTGTTGTTTTAATACACGAACAGACAATGTCTTCAAACCTCTGATCACCATATAAGCTTGTGTGGGATCCATATTGCATCCCATATTAACCATAGTGGGGCGAAGACGTGCGTCCAGTTCTTTGGTCTTGGAAATCACGGCTCCTGCCACGATATC
>JAVWBZ010000222.1:0-3074 GCA_036649255.1 Bacteroidales bacterium | reverse complement strand
CGAAGCCGCTCCTTTCAATACATCAACCTGTTCCACTCCTTCCATGGGAATAAAATTCCACATAGGTCTACCTGCATCAGGGCGTAGCAAGGGCATATCATCCAACAAGATCATCACCCGGCTTCCCATTCCCGAGCTAAAACCGCTTCCTCCGCGAATTTGGGGTTCGTTGTCCACTACTGCAATACCGCCGGCCGTATTTAACAAAGCATCTACCGACGTAATATTTTTACTTTCCGCTTTCTTGGGATCTATCACAGCCAAAGATGAAGTAGATTGAATAGGATCATTAACATACTTTGTAGAAACCACATTGGCCGCATCTAACAATTGTGCTTCAGGCGACAATTTAATATCCAATTTAATCTCTCTCTTTTTAGGAGTAAAAACGATGGTTCTTTTTATAGCTTGATAGGCCGTAGAATAAAATTCTATTTCACAGCTATCTTGTTTCAATTTTATATAATAATTTCCGGTTTGATCGGCAAAAACAACATCGTTCAGGCAATTCACGGAAATACGAGCATATGGTAACGGAAAACCTTCCGAAGCATCTACCACGACTCCTTTTAAAACGTTCTGTGAATGAACATTATGAATAAGGAAAAGAAAAGTAACCCAAAATATAAAGTAAGGAAGTTTGCTTTTTATCATGCTTAGAATGTTATTTTTACAACTTTTTATCTATCATTTTTTGAAACGGCAAAAATACATTTTTTTTCAATCGTTTGAATCAAAAACCAATACTATTGAAAATAAATATTTTTCAATCAAAGAATTAAAAATCTTAATAAAAGTTAAAATTAATGAAGAATCTTATAAATTAGCTCTTTGAGCAAACTTTCATCATCACATACATTGTCCACTCCCTTAGATTTCATATCAAATTCTCTCAATAGAGAAATAATCTTTTTGAGCTGTATTACAGAATAACGTTGAGCGTAGTTCTGGTTAATTTCCAATACATAAGGATGCATATTCCCATAGATTTTGGTCATGGTATCTTTACTCTTGTCAGGCGCCAAATGATAGGCCAGCATCTTGTAAAAAAAAGCATATAAAACACTAATTGTCTTAATATTTGGGTTATCCTTAATGTTATAACCGAAATTATAAACAATTTTATATGCTTTATCTATATTTCTCTCTCCCAGTGCATTTTGCAGCTCAAAGACATTATATTCTTTACTAATTCCAATATTTTTCTCAATAACCTCAGGGGTGATCTCACTATTTTCCGGAAGAATAATTTTTAATTTTAAAAATTCATTGTTAATACGGGTAAGATCATTTCCGATATGTTCCGAAAGGATATTGGCTGCCTGCGCATTTAATTTAAAATGATGTTTAAGCGCTTGTGCCTGCACCCATGCTGGTAATTTGTTATCCTTAATGGGCTCCGAAACAAATAAAATTCCCTTTTTTTCATACGATTTGTATTGAGCAGCTTTCAGTTTTCCATATTTATAGCAAATTACCAAGATCGTAGTGGGAGAAGGATTTTCGATATAACTTTTCAAGGAATCAATATCTTTTAAATCTTTCGCTTCTTTAACCATAACCACCCGACAAGGCGAAGCAAAAGGAAATTCTTTGGCATTGGCCAATATTTCAGCAGTATCCGTATCTTTTCCATATAGAATTACCTGATTAAAATCACGATCTTGGGTTTCCAATATATGATTTTCAATATAGTCGGTTATTTGATCAATAAAAAAAGGCTCTTCCCCCATTAAAAGATATACCGGAGCATATTTTTTACCAACCAATTGTTGCATCACTTCATCAAACGTAGTCATGTTGAGTTATTTTTATTCGTAATAATCAAATTTCAAATGTTTTACAGTCATTCCTTTATTAATAAGCTGTTTCAAGGAATCAATTCCTATTTTAAGATGTTGAATGGCATAATTTTGAGTAACCAATTTATCACTTTTTTCTGTTTTTATTCCGTCGGCAAGCATCGGTTGATCCGAAATCAGCAACAAAGCTCCGGTAGGAATTCTATTATAGAATCCGACAGAGAAAAGAGTGGCTGTCTCCATATCCACTGCCGTAGCTCTAATTGTTTTCAGATATTCTTTAAATTCTTCATCATGTTCCCACACCCTCCGGTTTGTGGTGTATACGGTTCCCGTCCAATAGTCTCTTCCATAATCTCTGATGGTAGAAGAAATCGCTTTTTGAAGATTAAAAGCAGGCAATGCCGGAACTTCGGGAGGAAAATAGTCATTAGAAGTTCCTTCCCCACGAATGCCGGCAATAGGCAATAATAATTCCCCCAAGCCAATATAAGGTTTCAGACCTCCGGTTTTACCGAGAAAAAGCACCGCTTTGGGCATAATAGACGTTAACAAATCCATGATGGTTGCCGCCATAGGACTTCCCATGGAAAAATTAATAATGGTAATATTATCTTTGGTTGCACTTTGCATCGGATTATCCAATCCTCGAACTTCCGTACCCATAATTTCGGCAAAATTGGTTACATAATTTTTAAAGTTGGTCAATATAATATATTGTCCAAATTCTTCCAATTGAAGCCCGGTATATCTCGGCAACCAATTATCCACAATTTCTTTTTTTGTTTTCATAATTTTGATTTTTTTTGACGATAACAGACCGGATTTGAACCTTATTCATAGTAGTCGAAGCGCAAATGTTTTACAGTTAGTCCTTTATTAATCAATTGTTTCAAAGACTCTATTCCTATATTTAGATGGAGATCTGCATATTTTTCCGCCAGCAATTTATCACTTTCTTCGTTTTCGAGTCCTTCTTCTATATAAGGTTTGTCAGATACGATCAAGAGTGCACCCGTAGGAATTCTATTGGCAAATCCCACCGAAAAGAGTGTAGCAGTTTCCATATCAATGCAAGTGGCTCTAATTTTTTTTAAATAATCCAAAAAATTCTGGTCATGTTCCCAAACCCGCTTATTAGTGGTATAAACATTGCCCGTCCAATAATCCAAATGATAATCACGAACGGTGGTAGAGATGGCTTTCTCAAGATTGAAAGCCGGCAATGAAGGAACTTCGGGAGGAAAATAATCGCTGGAAGTTCCTTCACCT
>JAVWBZ010000221.1:0-3156 GCA_036649255.1 Bacteroidales bacterium | reverse complement strand
ACAAAGGCTTCGTTTATTGAAGGGACAGATAGTGGAGAGTGGATTTTACTGGACTACTTTAATATAATCGTGCATATTTTTCAACCGGAAGCAAGAGCTTTTTATAATATAGAAAGTTTATGGAACGATGCTGAAATTCAAAAGTTTTAATCTTTTTATCAATAGCAATGGCAAACGAATCATCAACAAGAGAAAAAAATAACCCAAATATCAACCCTAATTTAAAACCGTCTAAGAAAGCAAAATTCAATATCACTTACCTCTATATTGCGGTGGGCGTTTTGATTTTAGCTTATTATTTTTTTAATTCGGGTACGCAAGTCGTTGAAATAGATGTTAGTAAATTTAATGAATTGGTACTTAACAAGGAAATTAAGAACATTGAGTATGTCAAAAAAGATGAACGAGTTAATATCTTTTTGAAAGAAGATGTTATCAAAGCGAAATCGGACTATGAAAAGTTCAGGGAAAACAATCTTGTAGGGCCTCAATTTTTTATTGTAACAACAGATTATCAAGTTTTTAATGATAATCTTAGAGCTTTAAAAGAGAAGGCAATTAAAGAAGTATTGGTAAAAGATTCTACGGCTAATCCTTCTGTGGTGGCTAAGGAATACGATTTCCCTACGAAAGAAAACAATAGTAAAAACTGGGGTTATGAACTGATTTGGTTTTTACCCATTATCATTATTTTTGCCCTATTTTTTTATTCGACGCGTCAAATGCGTGGCGGTGGGGGAGGTGGCGGCCTCTTTAACATAGGAAAATCAAAGGCGCAACTGTTTGATGAAAAATCGCAATTGAATGTTTCGTTTAAAGATGTGGCCGGATTGGAAGGAGCCAAGTATGAAATAGAAGAAATTGTGGATTTTTTGAAAAATCCTAAAAAATATACGGAATTGGGTGGTAAAATCCCAAAGGGAGCTTTGTTGGTAGGCCCTCCGGGAACTGGAAAAACATTATTGGCCAAAGCCGTTGCCGGCGAGGCCAAGGTGCCATTCTTCTCTTTATCAGGTTCCGATTTTGTGGAAATGTTTGTTGGAGTGGGCGCTTCCAGAGTGAGAGACCTTTTTAAAACAGCCAAAGAAAAAGCTCCTTGTATCATTTTTATAGATGAAATTGATGCCATTGGCCGTGCACGTGGACGAAATGCCATGACTGGAGCCAATGATGAGCGAGAAAATACACTTAATCAGTTGCTTACGGAAATGGATGGTTTCTCATCCAATGCCGGTGTTATCATTTTGGCGGCAACCAATCGTGCGGATGTATTGGACAGAGCTTTGTTAAGAGCAGGGCGTTTTGATCGCCAAATTCATATTGAATTGCCTAATTTAAACGAACGTAAAGGGATTTTTGAAGTCCATATTCGCAGACTTAAATTGGGCAGTGATGTTGATCTTGATTTCTTTGCCAAACAAACACCCGGATTTTCTGGAGCCGACATTGCCAATGTATGTAATGAAGCTGCTTTGATTGCGGCTCGTAATGCGAAGAAAGAAATTGGGAAAGAAGATTTCCTCTCTGCCATTGATCGTATTGTAGGAGGATTGGAAAAACGGGGAAGTTTGATATCACCGGAAGAAAAACGGGTAATAGCCTATCACGAAGCAGGACATGCTTCTGTAAGTTGGTTGTTGGAACATGCTTCTCCTTTGGTAAAAGTAACCATTGTACCCAGAGGAAAATCACTGGGAGCAGCCTGGTATTTACCGGAAGAACGCCATATTACAACTTTTGAACAATTGTTTGATGAAATGACGGCCACACTGGGCGGAAGAGCTGCGGAAAAAGTCATTTTCGGAAAGATCTCTACCGGAGCATTGAGCGATTTAGAACGAATATCAAAACAGGCTTATTCCATGGTGGTTTATTATGGACTTAGCGAAAATATAGGAAATATAAGCTATTATGATTCTACCGGACAATCGGAATACTCTTTTACCAAACCTTATAGTGAAAAAACAGCTCAAAGTATTGACACGGAAATTCATGATTTAATTGAATCGGCTTATGAGAAAGCACTGGAATTATTATCGAATAATAAAGAAAAATTGACTCAATTAGCCGAATTATTGTTGGAAAAAGAGGTGATTTTTGCCGAAGATCTTGAAAGAATTTTTGGAAAACGTGAATTTCCTGTCAACGATCCTGAATAAAAATAATTGTTATGGCCAATCAACCATTGTCTTTTGATATCAAGAATACCTCTTCTAAAGAAACCATTAGAAGAAATATACGACATGCATTGTCTTCCAAAAGCCCAAATACATTTCCTAATATTGATATCAATTCAGAGCTTTTTGAACCGATTCCTGACTTGTTGAAAGAATTTGTTGTCAATTTTAGGGCTATGGGAGGGAAATACATCCCCTGTACAAAAGAGAATTTTGTGGAACGATTGTTAAAATTAATTGCCAGTCAACAATATCAATCCTTGTTGAATACCAGTACTTCCTTGACCAATTTCCTTGTTGAAAACGAAATCTCATTTTATAATGTGATTGATGCCAACTCGCCTGTAGATGCGGCGCTTGTTTATGCTGATATTTTGATTGCCCGTTCGGGAAGCTTTGTATGTTCTCAAAAAAGTTCGCTGTATCCTTCTGTGAAAAATTTGGCTCAAGATTTAATTATAGTTTCATTTCTCCCTAATATTGTGTCGGATATTAAAAATGCCATAGCGTTGCAACAGAAACGCAATCAAAATGCGGTGCACGAAATGACGGAAATCGTAACCCCTGCGATTCCTCCTATTATAGATGGAAAAGAAAATTATTCCCCGTTGAATCCGAGATATATTTTGTTGTTAATCGCTTAAATCAAGAATGGATGAAAAATTTAATAATTCGCACCGTTACCGGTGCTATCTTTGTTGCTTTAGTTGTACTCTCTTTTTTTATGAATCCTCTTTTTTTTCATCTTCTTTTTCTTACTTTTTCATTAATAGCTACTTGGGAATATTTACAAATGGTGGCTAAAACCGACGCTACTCCTCAAATCATATTACCTTTGGTGTTGACGGCCCTTTTATTTTCGACTTTTCAGTTGATGCAGTATTCTATTTATGCTTCTTTGATAATCCTCTTGGTTACTCTTGTTCTTATTTTAGGCGTTCCTATCGTGGAATTATTTCGTAAACGTTCTCAACCTCTT
>JAVWBZ010000220.1:1239-3161 GCA_036649255.1 Bacteroidales bacterium | reverse complement strand
AACAGTACATGCAATCTATTGATGAACTTTTTTTTCAATTTGAAGATTTTAAAAAAAGTCATATCAACCTTATTTTGGATTCTATTCTTACATTAGGCAAGGAAATTATCAATACTAAAAACAAAAAACTGATTCATTATTTTGAAAATCAGATTATTAAATTTGGCTTTGTGACACCTGGAATTGCCTATTTGACCAACGACTGGGAATTGAAAGTAAATCCATGCCATGTAAAAAATATTCGAGTCTGGCTCGAATTGATTGAACATGAGCCCGAAACGATGAAAAAATTGCTTTCTGCCCTCATCATTAATTTGCGTATCGGAGGTATTTTTATTTTTGATACTGATTTCTTTCAAAAGGATATTTCCAAATTGTTGAATTCACATGTTCATCCTATTTATAAACAAGTTAAGCAATTATCAAAAATATTTCCCGTCTATTTTAATGAAATTGGCGCAGAAGGTGTTTTGAGAGATGTGTCAACCAAAATAGATGAAATGTCACATCGAAGTGATAAACTGATTCATTTTTTGAGAAAACAAATCCATACGGAAGGCAACAATTCACATATTCAAATTATAGTGGAAATTATTCGTTTTTGGTATGATTTGAATAAGGATCGATTGACCAGAATTGTGCCACAAAATGTTTTTGAAACGGTTGAGGTTGATGGAATTTGGGTAAAAGGAGTTCATGAAGTATTGGTTAAAATTTGTGAAGTGAATCAAATTTCATTGGATAACCTCATTGAAAAGGATAAAGAAGAGTTGACCCAACTGGTAGCAAAGATTCATTACGATCATAAAAACGATGCCGATCGGGTTTGTCTGATCATAGAATTGTATCAATTACTTAAGGAAAAATATATTTTTGAAACAACCGATATCTCTTCCGTCTTAAAACGATACTATTTTGTTGAAAATTCTGATATTGAAAAATTAGAGCTTCTTTTAAACGAACATCGTGATGTAGAAGCGTTGAAACATATCTATTCCTTCATGATCAAACTGAATGAAATTATTTTTGATCCGAAAAAAAGTGAAGGATGGGAAAATATTTTTTATAAGCGACATATTGCTTTCGGTATTCCTTCCATGTATGGCTATTATAAAGAGGCCAAATTTGATGCTTTGGGGCTTACGTTCCGGCTTGAAAGAATCGCTTCTTTATTGGTAAATAATATTATCACCCATATCAATACGGAATATTTCACACTGAAAACCATCAAAGAAATTTGTGATGTTATTCAACTGTTGCAAGAAGGATTGATCTTGGATGGTATTTATGATCAGGGGTTTGATTCCAATTTAAATATGTTGCAATACAGCTTGACTTCGGGATGTTTCACCATTAAGCAGTATATCAATATTTTCCAGTTTATGGAGGTGAGTATCAAGGAAATTACCAATACCTATTTTAATTCTAGCAATTTTATCTGATTTAAGTATATCTCAACATTTGCAACAAGAGGAAATGGGGGATAAAAATACACTTAAGAAAATTATTGCACAAAAATCGGAGGTCTTTTATCGCGAGTCTCTTTCTTCTTCTTTCATTATTCAGCAATTGGATAATTTTATCGGGGAAATTTTAAGCAATTTGAGGAAACAGATCAATATGTTATCAGATATTGAGGCTCAAAATATCATGACGTATGATCAGGATTTGACTTTCAGCCCCATTTATGCCGAAACACCCAATATTGATAATCAGGTGTTTTTAGGAAATAAAGCCTACTATCTTAAAAAGTTATATTTGAACAATTACCCTGTCCCTCCGGGTTTTGTGATTACAACGGAAGTATTTCGACGGATTAATTCTATTTTGAAAGTAGAACCTTTGAACAATGAACTTGATTCATTGATAAAGAGTTATATCAAAGAATTGGAAAATATATCAGGTTTACGTTACGGTGATCC
>JAVWBZ010000220.1:0-1229 GCA_036649255.1 Bacteroidales bacterium | reverse complement strand
AAGCCGCTATTATTGAGTGTTCGCTCTGGCTCGGCTATTTCCATGCCGGGAGCCATGAACACATTTTTAAATGTGGGGCTTAATGATGAAATTACGGAAGCTCTTAGTCAGCAAGATAACTATGGTTGGACTTCCTGGGATTGTTACCGAAGGTTGCTTCAAACATGGGGCATGTCGTATGGGTTGGATCGGAATGATTTTGACCAGATTATCATCAATTATAAACAGAAATATAAGGTCAGCCAGAAATTGGAATTTACACCTGATGTGATGCGCAAAATTGCCTTGGATTACAAAGCTCTCTTGCTTCAACATCAGATTGATTTTAAGGAAGATCCGTATGAACAATTGAAAGAAGCCATTATTTCCGTTTTTAACTCTTGGGATACTTCGCGTGCGCAAGTTTACCGGGAACACATGCACATTGCCAATGAATGGGGAACGGCCGTCATTGTGGAAAAGATGATATTGGGAAATCTTCACAGGGAATCGGGCTCGGGAGTGTTGTTTACCCGCGATGTGCAGGATAATGATCCCGTGATTAACTTGACAGGCGATTTTTCATTTCTCAGCCAAGGGGAAGATATTGTCGGCGGGCTTGTCAATACATTACCCATTAGCGAACATCAACGAGTAAAATATTATCATACAAGTCCGTTTTCGTTGGAAAGTGCTTTTCCTGAAATTTATAACAGATTGCGTGTAATTGCCAAAGAATTAATCGAAGTACACGGATTTGGACATCAGGAGATTGAATTTACTTTTGAGACGCCCCACGCAGAAGACTTGTATATTCTACAAACCAGAAATATGGCGGTGGTGAAAAAACATTCTATCGAAGTTTTTGATATTTCAAGGAAAAAGATGGAAAAAGTGGGTAGTGGAATTGGAATTGGAAATAAAGTGCTGAACGGCGTGATTGTGTTTGATGTGGAAGATGTTGCCCTGCTTAGAAAACAAAATCCTGAACAGAAAGCGGTATTGGTTAGACCCGATACCGTGCCCGATGATATCGGAATTATCTTTGAATGCGACGGACTGCTTACCGGCAAGGGGGGAGCTACCTCACATGCTGCCGTAACGGCTGCCACTTTAGGCAAAACATGCGTCGTGAACTGCAATGATATGCTCGTCTATGAAAAAGAAAAACGCTGCATGTTGAAAGGAATTACATTTAACTTGTTTGATTTGATCGCCATTGATGGCACCAATGGGATCATTTATCGAGG
>JAVWBZ010000219.1:0-3176 GCA_036649255.1 Bacteroidales bacterium | reverse complement strand
AAGATGAGGGTGAACTTTATGTGGGTTGCGCCGGCGGATTGGATGCCAATATCAGTATGGATTATAAAGAAGTGGAAGCTCCTGCCGATACCAAGGCTTTTAAAATGATGATCAGCGGACTGAAAGGTGGACATTCGGGCATGGATATTAACTTGGGACGTGCCAATGCCAATAAGTTGATTGCCCGTCTTTTGAAAAAAGCGATAGATGAATTTGGTGCTCGATTGGCCTCTATAGACGGCGGAAGTTTAAGAAATGCAATTCCTCGCGAAGCATCAGCCGTAGTGACGATTCCTCTTGATAAAATAGACGCTTTCGTTTCGTTTGTAAAGGATTATACCGCTATTTTGAAAGCTGAATTTTCGGCAACAGAACCTGCCATGCATATAGAATGTCAAGAGACTGCAAAACCATCTCAGGTAATGTGTGAAAAATGTCAACACCGTCTTGTCAATATGGTATATGCCATTCCTAATGGAGTGATGCGCATGAGCGATTCTATGCCAGATTTGGTGGAAACTTCAAATAACTTGGCGATCGTGAAAGTAGAAAACGGCAAAGTGAAAATTGCCAATTTGCTGAGAAGTTCGGTTAATACAGCTAAGGATGCTTTGGGCGAAAAAATGAAAGCCATTGCCGAATTGGCTGATGCTCAAATTGAACTTACGGGAGCTTACCCCGGATGGAAACCCAATATGGATTCTCCTATTTTAAAAACAGCCATGAAGGTTTATCAAGATAAATTTGGGAAAACCCCTGAAATTAAAGCGATTCACGCAGGACTTGAGTGTGGGTTGTTTGGGGTATGCTATCCACATTGGGATATGATTTCGTTTGGACCTACCATTCGCAATCCACATTCACCCGATGAAAGAGTCAATATTGAAAGCGTAGGAAAATTCTGGGATTTTCTGGTTGAAATACTGAAAAATATTCCTGCAAAATAAAGATTTACTGAAAAATATATGCGTCTTGATAAATTATTGATTCAAAAAAATTACTTCCCTTCACGCGAAAAGGCGCAAGATGCAATTATTCAAAAAACCGTTAAAGTAAACGGGATGATTGTAGACAAACCGTCTAAAGATATAGACGAAACCGCTACGATTGACCTCATAGATGTTTTTAATAAATATGTCAGTCGTGGCGGTTTAAAATTGGAAAAAGCCATCTTGGATTTTCATCTTGATTTTACAGATAAGATGGTACTGGATGTGGGAGCTTCTACCGGCGGTTTTTCTGACTGTGCATTAAAACATGGAGCACAATTGGTGGTAGCGGTGGATGTTGGAACAAATCAACTGCATCCGAGTTTACGACAACATCCTCAAATAATTTCAATTGAAAACAGAGATTTCAGAGAATTGACACCGGAAGAGATCGAAAACAGAAAATTCGATTTTATTGTATCCGATGTATCTTTTATCTCCTTAACCTATCTTTTTCCTTATTTTAGGCGATTCTTAAAAGAAAACGGGCAGTTGATGCTGCTTATAAAACCTCAATTTGAGGCAGGAACTTCATTCCTAAATAGGAGCGGTATTGTGGTAGATGAGAAGGGGTATAAAGTGGCCATACAAAGAGTCTCTACGGAAGCCTTGAATAACCATTTTTATTTACAGAACCTGTCTGTTTCTACCTTATTTGAAAGACATAAGAATGTTGAATTTTTGGCCCTATTTTCGCTTACAAATCAGGAATTTGTCATAGATTACCTTTCTTTGTTTGCAGAGGTTAAGAATAAAAAAAATAAAGTAAAGTAAAAAAAAGGTAGAAAGCCGTCATGTATAAAAAAAATGTATATTTGCGCATTAAATAGTTTAACTTTTACATTTCGGGATCCTCTAAATTATTTAGTAATTTTATATTATAATTTAAAATCAAAATGCTTATGAAAAAAATTTTCTTAATTTCTTTATTAGCAACGAGCTTATGTGTTGCTAAAGCGCAATTACCTGCTTATTCAATTGCGAAAGATTTTAGCTTGTACGCTATTAATCAAACAACGGGAACTCTGAACATGGATGTTCCTGTTCGATTGTATGACTACTTGGATTCAGGAAAAACAACTGTGATTGATTTTTCTGCTTATTGGTGTGCCCCTTGCTGGAGTTATCATAATGGTGGCGCATTGGAAAGTCTTTATGAAACTTATGGACCGGAAGGAACCAATGAAATGCGTGTTATTTTTATTGAAGGCGATGGAGCTTCTTTGGCCCAATTACAAGGTACTGGTACTGGTACACAAGGTAACTGGCTGGCAGCCAATACACCGTATCCTTTTATTCCGACGGGAATTTCCCCTAATACAAATACCGTTGTATCAAATTATGCTATAGGATATTGGCCTACTGTTTATTTAATATGCCCCAATAGAATAACTTTTAATGTAGGACAATCTACAGCAGCTAATTTCCACAATTATGCACAAACATTATGCCCGCAATACAATGCCTCCTTGGCAAACAATGGGATTATTCTTTATAGCAGCAATATTAATGAAAACTATTTTTGTGCTTCTCCTACGGTATCTCCTAAAATCTTTTTCCAGAATGTAGGTACCGACACCGTTACGACCGTTAAATTTAACATCACAATAAACGGAACAATATCCAATTATACTTGGAGTGGCAACTTGGCAAGATATGCTACCAGCACTATTGCCATGCCGGTATTGGAAGACATGACTTCTGCCGTATATACTTATAAAGTAGAAATTGCTGAAGTTAATGGCGTAGCCGATACTGATCCAAGTTCTAATTTTACGGAAACTCATTTTACAGTTCAGGAAGAACCGCTTTATAGTACTTTAATAGAAGATTTTACGGGTACAACTTTCCCTCCCGCCTATTGCGGAACAACCAACGGCCTTTGGATGCAAAAAAATGAAGCCATTGTTTTCAATGCTTATTCTTTGAGCAATGGTGCTTCTGATGAATTTGTTCTTCCATTATTAGACTTCTCGGACATGAATTCTCCCGTTTTGGAATTTAATGTAGCACATGCAAGATATAGTACTTCTAACGATAAATTACAAGTATTGCTATCTACCAATTGCGGTGTTTCCTGGAGTACCGTTTATAACAAGGGTGGCGCTGCTTTGGCCACGGCTCCTGCAAGCAATGCCTCCTTTGTTCCCACCAATTCACAATGGCGTACCGAAACAGTTGCTTTAA
>JAVWBZ010000218.1:0-3265 GCA_036649255.1 Bacteroidales bacterium | reverse complement strand
GTTCAATTCAAGAAAAGATCAAAAACTTATACCTATAGTTATACCCTACAAGCTTTAAAAGAAGGAACCTTCACAATTCCCGGCGTCAGTTTCGTGGTAAATGGAACGCAGATAAAATCAAATTCGGTTACCATTAAAGTAACGGCTAATACGCAGGGAACATCTTCACGGGCCTCAAGCAATCATGAAAATCAGTCCTCTTCATCAGGGCAAAGTTTTGATAAAAATGAAGTATTTGTAAAGGCATTTGCATCTAAAACAAATCCTTACCAAGGCGAACAAGTGATCATTACCCACAAGCTTTATATCGGTCAAGGCGTAAACGGAGGTTACCAAGTTACAAATATTAATTCTCCGACACAAAGTGGTTTATGGTCTTATACATTGGGAGACCCCAATAGCAATCCTCCGCAATCGTATGAAACGATAAATGGTAAACGTTACACTGTATTTGAAGTGCGTAGAACAGCAGTATTTCCTCAAAAATCGGGAATTTTAACGGTCTCACCTCTTGAAATAGGGTTTTTGGCACGCGTTATTTATCAAACACAACCTTCTGGTGATTTTTTTGATCAGTTTTTTGGGCGAGGTCAACGTGCCCAAGATTATGAGCTAAACCTAAAATCAAACAGTATTATACTGAATGTTAAAAATTTACCAACGAAAAACAAGCCCGACGATTTCAGTGGAATTGTCGGAAATTTCTCGCTTACCTCCTCGCTTACTCGCCATGAACTCAAAACCAATGATGCCACCAATTTAACCATTACGCTCTCAGGAAATGGGAATTTACAACATATTGAAAATCTTGCCTTGAATTTTCCCTCTGATTTTGATGTTACAGATCCTAAAATTACCGACAATATCAACACGAAAGGAAACTTTGTTACCGGGTCCCGTATTTTTGAATATGTTATCATTCCAAGAAATGCAGGTGATTTTACGATCAATCCCGCCCAATTTTCTTATTTTGACCTTAAATCAAATTCTTACAAGACTTTAACTACAGAAACCTTTTCTATTAAAGTGGAAAAAGGCTCTGGTGACGGCAACACGGTTAACAGTTCCACCAATCAAAAAGATATCAAAATACTGGGTAATGATATTCGATATATTAAAATCAATCAACATTCGTTTTCTCCGAAAAGGAGTCCATTTTTTGGCTCTTCCTGGTTTTTTGTGTTAATTTTATTCCCTTTTTTGTTTTTAATTATTATGATTGTTATACTACGCAAACAATTGGAAGAAAGACAAAATGTAGCTCTCACCAAAAATAAACGGGCCAATAAAGTAGCACGTAAAAGGCTTAAAAAAGCCAATAAATTACTTCACGAAAATAAAAAAGAGGACTTTTATATAGAAATATCGCAAGTTTTATGGGGATACATGAGCGATAAATTTCACATTCCATTGTCTCAGCTCTCTATGGAGACCGTTGAAACAAAATTACACGAAAAACAATTAAACGAAGAAAATATCAAAGATTTCATGGAAACACTTAATCAATGCGAATTTGCTCGTTTTGCCCCCGGTGACAGTACGCAAATGATGAACGAGATGTACGAACGAACACATTCATTTATCACTCGTATCGAAGGAAGAAAATAGGTTCTAAAACCATTTCTAAATAACTGAATTCAGTTTAATAATTTAATGTAATAATGAATTATGAGTAAATTAAAAAATAGTTTTTCGATTTTTCTTTTCTTTTTCGGAATGATTTTCCCCGGAATGGCTTCCATCAATGATTCTTTAATGAAACGAGGGAATCAAGCTTATCAAAAAGAAAATTATGAAGAGGCTGTAAATTATTATCTGCAAATTGCTCATCAGGGTAATGAAGGATCTATTCTGTATTATAATTTGGGAAATGCCTATTACAAAGCGCATCAATTGCCAGAAGCGATTCTCTGGTATGAACGAGCTCTTCGGCTGGCACCTTCCAATGAAGATATCAAGCACAATATTGCCTTTGTCAATCAAAAAATAGTGGACAAGATAGAATACATGCCAGAATTATTTATCACTCGTTGGTGGAACCATCTCTCCCTGAGCATGACCGGTAAAACATGGTCGATGCTGAGCATCCTATTTTGCTTTATTTTGGTAATCGGGATTGTTGGTATTTTGGTTTCACGCAAACAATGGCTTCGTTCCGGTTCTTTAAGTTTATCCATCGTCGCGTTGTTGTGTGCCGTTTTCTCTCTTATCTTCGCCTCGAAAGAAACTTTCCGATATGTTAAAATGCCGGCAGCCATTATCATGCAACCGGTAGTGAATGCCAAAAGTACTCCTACAGAATCGGGTTCCGATCTATTTGTGATTCATGAAGGATTGAAAGTGGGTATTACCGACGAAGTTAACGGGTGGGTAGAAATTCAATTACCCAACGGAGAAAAGGGCTGGGTAATTAAAAATTGCTTGGAAATCATCTAATTATAAATTTCACAGTATCCTGAGTAAGTATCAAGTTAATATTCTTTTAAAATCAAAAAAAAGCGATATCTTGTTAGAAAATATCGCTTTTTCGTCTTTTCACAAAGAAGAGTCTATTTTGTCCCGTTAAACTCTACTACTTTTACTTTTGTTTCTACATTTAATCCGCTGATAAGTTCGACGGTGTAACTCAATGTTAATTTAAGAGTAGTGCCATCCATTGTAGCATCTATAACCATATTTTTTATCTTCTCTTCCACGGTGGATGTTGTTTCACTGGCCACTCCTATCGCATTTAAAACTGTTGACATGATAGAATTATCACTGCATTTCTTTTGATATACTCCAGTGGAAACATAATCCAGCGGAAGTACTCCATATATCAGCAAACCATTTTCAGAAACAGGATTTTGAGCGATGATAACCTTTCCATTTTTAGTTTTATTTTCATACAACAAAGAATAAGTTCCCGAATAAGTTCCTTGATACTTATAGCTTGCACTATCTTTATTACAAGCAACTAAAATAAACATAACAACAGTGAATAGAATACCTAATTTTTTCATTTTTTTATTTTTTATGATGATAAATTGATTGGAAGTGCAAAAATAGATATTTTTTTATTCATCTTCCTAATAGGAAGCTTATATCTTTACAAAATAGCATGAATTTTAACAGATACAAAAATAAATAGTTTTTAGTAGTGTCCCCTTTAATGTGTATAAGTTATTTTCCAAGAGTGATTTTAGGGATTGCACAGTAATTGATTTTATTTTGATAAATGTATATTATTTTTTTATTTTTTGAAGTGTATTTTATGATTTTGATT
>JAVWBZ010000217.1:0-3278 GCA_036649255.1 Bacteroidales bacterium | reverse complement strand
CCGATAAGGTATACTTCTGTGCAAAGGCCATTTGCACGGAAAAGAGTAATATTAAAAAAAAGAGAGGTCGTTTTATCATTAACCAGAATGATTAGAAGACGGCAAAAATACACAAATAATCGGCATTTACAGCTTATCGTATAACAGATTAGAATATTTCTAACAAATCACCGAAAATTCAAGCCCCCAAAAAAGCGTTTGTATTAATAGGAAATATTTTACATTCAAAAAGTTAGGATAAAACGCTCTATTTTATTTTAAGACAAGTCGTTAAAAAAATATTTTTCTTTAGATACTTTGAAAAAGCACCTGTCTGAGCAACTATTTATTAACTTTTTTTAATAATTGCAATGAAACAAGTGTGATTTTCAGTAAGTAAAAAGTGTATTTTTGCCAAAATTTTTTATTTTGGGCAGAATTATAGCGATAGATTACGGACAAAAAAGGGTAGGATTTGCGGTAACGGATGAGTTGCAAATATGTGCCAATGCGCTGGAAACTGTGCATGTATCGAAAGCTTTTGAGTTCTTAAAAGCATATCTGGCTAAAGAAAAAGTTGATGTAATTGTAGTTGGCGAACCCAAGAAAATGGACAATACCAACTCCGATTCTGCTCGTTTTATTGAGCCGTTTGTAAACCGTTTGAGAAAAGAGATCACCGATATAGAAATTGTAAGAATGGACGAACGCTTTACTTCTAAAATGGCTTTTCAAACGATGATTGACGCCGGGTTGAAAAAGAAAGAAAGGCAAAATAAAGCATTAATTGATAAGATTAGTGCTACCATTATTTTACAATCCTATCTTTTACAATGCGAAGTAAGAAGATAACAGGTTGAAAAATTTGAGTTTTTAAAACAGAAACAGATTATGATACTACCGATTTATGTTTACGGACACCCTATATTAAGAAAGAAAGCTGTTAATATTGAACAAAAAGACCCAGGGCTCGAGCAACTCATTGAAGATATGTTTGAAACCATGTATCATGCCCAAGGTGTTGGCTTGGCCGCCCCACAAATCGGAAACTCAATCCGGCTTTTTGTCATTGATTCAACCGCTTTCAGGGAAGCATATCCTGAAGCCGAAATTTTTAAAGGAGCTTTCATCAATCCTACCATTCTCAAAGAATACGGAGACGACTTCTCTTTCAATGAAGGATGCTTAAGTTTACCAGATATTCACGAAGATGTGATTAGAAAATCTGAGATTGAAATCGAATACATGGATGAAAAAGGTGAAATTAAAAATCAAACATTCAACGGTTTTGTAGCACGTATTATTCAGCATGAATATGATCACCTTGAAGGACAAGTATTTACAGACAAAGTAACTCCACTAAAAAAGATGTTGCTTAAACGTAAACTGGGGGATATTGCAACCGGTAAAACCAAAACAAATTACAAAACAAAAAATAAATAGTCATGAAAAGGATCTTTTACATAGCTGCCTTTCTTTTTCTTTTTATTTCTTGTAAAAACGAACAAAAAAACAGTAGTAATTCTATAAAGATAAGGGGAAAAGAGCAATCGGAACTTTTATATACTTACCATAAAGCCGATTCTTTATACTATATTGGAATTATTGATACTAATTTATTCAATCTATTTATAGAACAAACTCTCAGTTTTTCAGGAAATTTTCCCGAAGACCCGATTGCTCCTGACATGCTTTCCAAAGCTGGGGTGGCTACCATGATTCTGGCAAAATCTTCCACCAACCGAAAACAGTCGTTAGAATATGCCAAAAAGGGGCTGGATATTTTCAATAAAATTCAAAAAATATATCCTGAATATGAAAGTGTAAAAAATTGCTATATTAACCGGGCCATTATTTATGATGACATCATTGGGGATTATCCGAGTGCAGAATACGAATACCGGGATTTCATTCACCGCTATCCCAACGATACATTGACGGAAAGTATCAAAAATTATCTACCCTTTTTGGGAAGATCAACGGATGAAATTGCTGAAGAACTTAAGATCAATTAATTACAAATCTAATTTCAACTGATTCTTCAATTGAAAACTCTTTCGATGTAAAGGGCTTCTTCCATATTTGAGTACAGCTTCTTGGTGCATTGAAGTGGGATATCCCTTATTTTGTGCCCAATCATATTGCGGATAATCTGCATGTAATTTTTCCATCCATTCGTCTCTATAGGTTTTGGCCAAAATAGAGGCAGCTGCAATGGAAAGATATTGCGTATCTCCCTTGATTATGCAATGATAAGGAATCGCCAGCTGGGTTTTAAATCTATTACCGTCTATCAACAACAATTCCGGAGTAACAGACAATTGTTTGACAGCTTTATTCATTCCTAAGAAAGAGGCATTTAAAATATTGATTTCATCAATCACTTGTGCAGAAATTTCAGCAACGGAAAAAGCAACAGCTTCTTTTTCAATAATATGTCTTAATTTTTCGCGTTTTGCTCTGCTCAGTTGCTTGGAATCATTGATTTCACTGTTACAATAATCGCAAGGTAATATAACGGCCGCTGCATACAACGGACCCGCAATGCAACCACGTCCCACTTCGTCGCAGCCACATTCGATCAAATAGCCTGAAAAAGAAGATTTTAAATACATAAAACAATCGTAAAAGCCGTTATAACAATATCATGCACCAAAACCCGTTGATTCATCTGTAAAAGAATTGAAAAATAAAGGGTCGTAGGAATCAACAGATAAAGCGTCATTCCCGGTAATTGATAACTAGATAAAAACATCATTACGATAATGCCTATCAATAAAAGATGAATCGCAATCAATCGTTTTCTCATCACAATTAACTTGTTGTCGTATTGTAATTTCAAGGTAAATAAGGCATACAATACCACCAATAACCAAATGATCGTTTTAACAATTTGCCATACAGGAGGTATTATATTGGATTTCAAGAAAATAAAATAAGGAAAATCAGTGCACAATTTTTTTATTATCTCTAATTGATCCGTAAAGAAATAGTAAGAAAAAAAATAGAGATAAAGTATAACCAAACCTATGATCGCGATGACGATTTCTTTTGATTTATTAAATCTGTTGACAATCAAAGTGGCAATAACAAAAAACAGCAAAACAAGTGAAACAGGATCTATGAGTGAGGCTATTCCTGTCAACACTCCCGACAAAAAAACTCGGCTTTTAATGGTTTCGGATAGGTAATTCGAATTTAAATTGATAATGAGTAAAATAAATAAGTTGGTAAAAAAAGCTGGCGTTATTTCGTTGAGAAAACCTCCGCAAATCAAGAAAAGAAGATAAAAAATGAGC
>JAVWBZ010000216.1:0-3287 GCA_036649255.1 Bacteroidales bacterium | reverse complement strand
GGGCGAATTTACCACCGGTGCATTGGGTGCCTGACTCCCGGATATAGTTACGGTGGCTGTGTTTGTGTATGTTGAATGGCAAATTCCGTTTTGTAATAGAGCTCTGAATTGGGTTGTTTGAGTTAAACTGTCAATGTCACTGGCTGAAAGTGTATAAGTATTGTTGGCAATAGTTTGCCAAGTGTTTCCATTGTTTATGGAAGATTCCCAGTGGAGCACATATCCCGTATAATTACTAATGGATAAATCTTGGATACTGGAACCTATACAAAGAGTTTGGTTAGACGGAGAAATGATACCCGATAGGGTAAGTTCATCAACATGGATTGTGATCGATTGTGTTTTGCTGCTGTCGGGACATCCTGTAATGTTGGCAGCTGCCGTATATAAGATGGTATATTCACCTGCTGGTGCATTGCCCGATAAAGTGAGAATGTTTTGATTTTTAGTAATATAAGGAGCAATGGAATTACTATATGAAAACGTTCCTCCTGCAGGAGTTGCAGTAATATTAACAGGCGTTCCGTAACAGATGTTTTTTGAAGCTGTGGAGAGATTGAAACTTACTGGAGAATTTACGGTTACAGTGATGGTGCTGTAGTTTTGACTGGTACAGGTTCCATTGCCCTGATAAACGAAATAGTTTGTACTCCCGGCTTGTGTTGTAGATGGTGTAATGTCCAATTGAGGAACTCCATCTAAAGAACTGTAAAAATAAAGAATGTTATTTGTATCGCTTAAAGTTATATAATTGGAAAGTGGGCTGGCTTGCGCTCCGATACAGTAAGTAATGGTATTATTCGGTAAATTAATCGTAGGAGGGGGAATGTTCCCCGTATTATTTTTAATACTTAACGTGCTGTAACATGCGGTAGTAGTTGAATAGGGATAGACTGCATATAGATTTAGAAGTCCGTTCATTGGGATAGGAAATCCTAATGAAATGGTATATTCAGTGGCTCCGGTTGTAGGATAAGCACTGTAAAAACGTGTCCCTGCAGGGAAATAGGGACTTATTGCTATAAACGGAAGAGTATCTCCGGCAATGTTGCAAAATTGAATTGTTCGATTGCCATAATTTCCAACACATTGTCCTTGTTGCAAGTATTTATTTTTATTGATGGTAATGTTGATAGGAGTGGTAATAGGCAACCCGGAACAAGCACCTTCGGTATTATAACCGGTAACGAATGAGTTATTTGTGAAATTAACTAAATTAATGGCAGTTGTTCCGCTTATATTGCCTTGAATATCCAATCCTAAAAGACAATCTGGAGCAGTGGCTGCAATAATGGAACAATCATCCGTTATTTTAAGTTTTATTTTTAAAATGGCATAAACCGAGTCAGGATAACCAGCCGGAATTTGATTTAAGGTCCATATGGCACTCCCTGCTGCACCTGAAAGAGGATCGAATAGCAGCGTCCCATTGATCTGAGGAGAACTATATTCGGCACTGTGAGAAATATAACTGGCATTATAGGGAATGTCAATTTCTATGTCGGTATTTAATACCGTTTCGGTTCCTCTATTTCTTACCTCAATCATTAATTCCAAAGAATCATTCGGCATTATTGAGTAACCGTCTATATCAGGATCATATACTGTGGTTGGAGTTTCTTTCACTGATAGAAAAGCCTCTACTTCTGGTACATAAGCATCAATGGCCATGGCAAGGAAAAAGGGTACGTATATATCTCCTGCTGTGGTGAACATAAAAGTAGTGCTGGTTTGATTGTTGGCAATAATACTATTACCGCTATTGGGAATTGGGAACATTGAGATATCAATACCGGTATTGTTCACCAATTGCGGATTACGACTGTTCCCTCCCGTATAAATAGAACTGTTAAAGAAATTAGTAGGAGAATTTTGACCGTGATTTAAAGCAACATAGCTTCCTGTTTGATTCAAACGTTGAATTTCCAATTGATCACCAGTAATACTAACATCTCCTTCTCCTGCCATGACACCTAATTTTAAATTGACATCTCCATGTTGAACGGCGTGAAATCCTGATACGGGAACTGTTACGGAATTATTGGCTACATAAGCATAACCATCAAAAATAGTTACATCACGCCATTTCATATCATCATTTTGGTAAATGATGACCATTCCCCAACCCCCATAATAACCTGTTCCATCACTTAAACCTTCTACCAAAGCCATATCAGCTACATAATAATTCCCCAATCCATATTCTTTCACATAATCGGTAATTTCGGTATACCCTACGTAAATATATGCATTATTGCTGGTGGGATATAAAATATCATTTGTATTGGCCGTTAAGATTTTATAAGTATCCGTTTCATGTTTTAGTTTTACTTGATTCTTATAAAGAATTTTTGTTGGAATGCTTGCATTGGCTGAATAGGATGTAGAAAGAACTGCAGAAGTGTTTTTTTGGAAACTATTTATTACAATGGTTGTGCTTCCGTTTGAAATACTGTAAGGAGAAGTTAAATTAGCGACTCTGTTGCTATTGTTATTTACGTTGTTATTATTTGGAAAAGACGCTGCTACTATAGAAGGGGCGTGACTCCCTACTTTAACTGTTAAAACATAGGTAGCGGCTGTTCCTCCTGTATAAGCAAATACTACGGTATCCCCACCATTGGTGGGATAAAAAGAGTAATAGGTAATATTGCTGATTCCTAAGCCTGTAGAAGTAATGAAAAGACGATAAGTGCCAATATTGGTTCCACTGGCATTATAGGTATAATTGGTAGCAGTTCCACCAAGGGTTATGGAATTGGATCCTCCTATAGCCGTATTGGCACGTCCCGACCAATAAAGTCCGGCATAAATGATTTCCGAACAATTTGGATTGGCATCGTTTTCGGTAGAAAAAGTGAGTTGTGCCGAAGAAGAATTGACGGTAGTAGAATCGCCGTCAATATCTACAAATTGCATGTAATTACTATTGTTATCGGTCGTATTTGAATAAGAAGTTAAAGTAAGATTGGTATTCCCTATTAAAGTGTAATCACCCTTAATATGATAGATTTCTTGATTGGGTGTATAAATTGAACTTCGTTGGGTAAAAGATTTTATTACTTGTCCATAAGAAACATTAGAAATAAATAAACTTATGATAATCAGGTATAAGAATACATGATTTGAGTTTTTAAATAAAAACCCGGAAACATTTTTGAAGGGTAATTTTTTACTCATATGGCTAATTTTTATAATATGTTTTCTTTAATTTGGATTCAGTGCGATGAGAGAAATTATATTATTTACTTACTCATGAATGGTATGAATAATAATGTAAATTTAGA
>JAVWBZ010000215.1:0-3314 GCA_036649255.1 Bacteroidales bacterium | reverse complement strand
TATTTTGCTTCATAATATCCAATAAATCAATATTCATATCCTTTAGCTTACGGTTACCGGTATGTTTTAGAGCATACAAATAAGTATTAATAGCATAAGTCTTTCGTATCTTTTTAAAATGTTTCTGTATGTAATTTTTCCCAATCGGAACCTCTCCGGGCTTCCCTGTGATGGTAAACATATAATCATCAGGGTTTGCAAGTTGGTACCCTTCTTTTGTGAGCCATTCTAAAAAATGCTGTGGAATTACAACCGCTTGCTTTTTATCATTCTTAGAAGTTGTCTCGTTTGACCATAGCAGCCCATTAATCCAATCAATTTGCCCAACTCTCATTAAACGAACCTCTTTATTGGGGCGGAAAAAACAGTATAGAACAAATTGGCAGATTGTCCATAATTGCCTATCATTTTCCAAACAATAGGCTTTAATTTTTTTCAATTGCCCATCGCTAAATAAAGTTGGTTTTGTAGGTACTCCTTTGTAAGAAGGCAACAAATCAAATACATTTTCAGTAATTAGTCGCCGCTTTCGTAGGTAATCAGAAGATCTGGAAAGAAAATACCGGTATTCTCTGAGTGTCTTTTTTGCTTTACATCCATTTTCTTGCAGCCAAAACATAAATTGAGTAGCTTTTTCATAAGTAAATAAAGAGACATGATTTTTGTAAATATCTTTTTCTATCAAGTAAGAACAAAATTTCTTTATTTTGGAATTGTACGCCTTGAGACTGTCCTCTTCAAGCCCTTCGGACTTTTTTAATAAAACAAAGTCGTTCAAACAATTCTCCCAATTTTCTTCTGAATGTACAAGCGATGAAGCATAGCAGTTAACCGGTTGCACATAGTTATTAAAAGGGTTAAATCCGCTGTCTAAATCATCCGTAAGCTCTTTAATTATCCTTTTGGCATTCCGGATCCTATCCGATATCAATGTATGCTTATCCAATCCCTTTTTAACCCGAAATCGTTTCATCCTACCGGTAAATGGATTTCTATAAGAATAGTACACATACCAATCCTTTGTAGGATCACTTTCAGCATCAAATAATTTTGGCGTGGAATAAATTTTTTTTTGACCCATTGTAGCTCCTTTTTTTGAGCCACAATGGAGGTTCTTGTTAGGTGAAAAAAGTGACACTTTTGACACCTTTTTATTTTCCGACTTTCTAACTCTTTGATTATTAGAGTTTTTCTTCGTCGGGGTGAGAAGACTCGAACTTCCGACCCCTTGCACCCCATGCAAGTACGCTAGCCAACTGCGCCACACCCCGAAGTTTTTTCTCATTTTGAATGAGGTTGCAAAAATACATTTTTTTTTCTTTCTAATCGTAGAAATACATTTTTTTTCTTCTTTTTTTAGTATTTTTGCCAACTATTTAATTGAACTGATTCATAAATAATAACATATAAAAAACCAAAACTCTTTTATGAAAAAAATTACTACAACACTTTTATTGATTTTGACTATGATTTTAACCGCGAATGCAACATCCAGTAAAAAATACATTGATGATACTACCATTCAAAAAACCAGAACTGAGATTGCGAAGCATAGCTCTTTCTCTCAAAAACTTATTGAAAGAGGGGTAGAACAGGTCGCAGCTTTTTGGACTGCACAGGATGGGACAACACAAGATTTTATTGATTTTTGTGTAGCTAACTACTGCAAAGATTTGAATGCAAAAAATGAACTATTCGAAAGAATTGCGACCAATTTTGAAACTATTTTGGGACATAACAACCGGGTTACGGTCGAATTGCTACGTCCTTTGCATGTTACGGGATATAAGGTTTTACCCGTAGATGAAATTTTTGGGGCTTATAACGGGTTATCGCACTTTAATGACGATATGTTTGATAATAAACTTGCTTTTATCGTCATACTCAATTATCCCTCTTTTACGTTGGAAGAAAAAGTGAGCAATGGCGAAACATGGTCTCCGCAAGAGTGGGGATATGTACGTTTGGGAGATCTGTTTACCTCTCGTGTACCTGCTAAAATACAACAAAATATCAATAATGCCACGGCCGCTGCAGATCATTATATTTCAAACTATAATATTTATATGGGAAAAGTTTGGAGCAACAACAATGTGAAATATTGGCCTGATCAGATGAAATTAATTACGCATTGGGGACTTCGTGATGAATTGAAATCTTGCTATGCAGATCAAGTAAACGGCCTCGAGAAGCAACAGATTGTTTATAATATCATGAAACGTATTGTAGATCAAACAATTCCGGAAGATGTGATCAATAAAGACGAATATATTTGGTATCCTTCTACCAATCAAATTTTTATTGATAGAGTGGAAATAGGAGGACGCACTGAACCTAATACACGTTATCAACACATGCTTGATATTTACAAGGCCATGCAAGAATCAGATCGCTATTATGAAACATATCCTACTTATATGTCTCGTAAGTTTGACGGAGAGTTTGAAGTTTCCATGCAGGAAACAGAAAGATTATTTACTCAATTGCTTTCTTCTCCTCAAGTGAAAGAAGTGGCCGATTTGATTGCCAAACGACTGGGGCGAAAGTTACAACCGTTTGATATCTGGTATGACGGTTTTAATAGTAGAGGCGCCATTACGCCAGTAGAGCGAGTTCAACGTACCAGTTTATTTGCAGTCATGTTTGTGTAGATCCTTCAGTAGGAGCCGGACATGCTTGGGAATCAATGATGAAATCGGATTGTGCTTTGCTGCGTACTCGTATCGGCGACGATGGAATGGACTATAAGGGATATAATATTGGAGTACATGAGTTTGGACATAATGTGGAACAAACCATATCTTTACATGATGTGCCCAATTATTTTTTGCGTGGAGTTCCCAATACCGCTTTTACCGAAGCACTTGCTTTTACTTTTCAATCCAGAGATTTGCAACTTTTAGGAGTTTCTTCGGTTGATGAAGTCTCAAAATACAATAATACACTGGATATCTTTTGGGGATGTTATGAAATTATGGGGGTGTCTTTGGTGGATATGAAAGTTTGGCAATGGCTGTATAATCATCCGAAGGCTACTGCCGAAGAGTTGAAAAATGCAGTATTGGCCATTGCTAAAGAGGTGTGGAATCAATATTATGAACCTATTTTTAAAATTAAAGATCAAACTATTTTGGCCGTTTATTCTCATATGATTGATGCGCCATTATACTTGTCGGCTTATCCGTTGGGACATCTTATCGATTTTCAATTTGAAAATTATTTGGAAGGGAAAAATATAGGAACGGAAGTGGAACGTATTTTTGCTATAGGCAGGTTAACTCCTGATCTTTGGATGAAAAAGGCAGTAGGAACGG
>JAVWBZ010000214.1:0-3344 GCA_036649255.1 Bacteroidales bacterium | reverse complement strand
TATAATCATTTCGCCATAAAAAATATAAGCGTTGAACGGAATTTCCATATGTAGCATCAATCGTCACGGTATCTGATTGCCAATCGGCCTTGTTATTAAATCTTCCCAATTCAGTTACTTCGGCAGGAACGGTTGATGATCCAGCTGTTACCACGGCAGGAGAACCGATAAATATTTTAAAATAATCGAAACTACTTTCGCCTATGGTTTTCCAGTCAAAAGTTAATTGAAAACCGGGAGCTTCTGGAAGTTGAATGTCTCTATATGCCCATACACTACTGGTTGAATCAATATAGTATAAGTTTAAGTTGCCATTATTGGTGATAAATAAAGATTGATTGCCGTTTTCAGTATGGTTTACCGTATCTCGGATAACCCATCGGTTGGTTTGGGTTCCGTTTACCAAAGTCCAGTTGGCATTTTCGGTAGCATCTTCAAAATCACAAAAATAGGGGAAAGTTGCTATATTAGTAGATAATGTAGAAGCATCCACCCTATTGGTCCAATCGGTCGTATCACCACCACTGCAAAGAGATTTTACATAAACACTGTAACCGGTAGCAGAGGTTAAGCCAGTAATGGTAAATGGATTGTCATATACCATCATGCTGATAGAAGTATCGACCGGATGATATCCTAACGGGCCATAAGAAACCAACCATTCGGTTTCGCTATTATAAGTATCCCATTGAATGGTAATGCTGGTGGCATCATGAGCAGTCACTCTTACATTTTCGGGCCTAATGCAGGTTGGCATATAATCAATAGAAAGATTGTCTATATATACTTCGTTGTTTTTATTTTCATTGCGACGATCTGATAAGAATGCAATACGGTTGCCAGTACCGGCATATTCTGTAAGTTGAATGTTAAACTCTTGCCATAAATTTTGTACACTGGGAACAACGGTTGCAATTCTTTCAAAGGTAGAAAGATCATTCGGGTCACTCATAAGCCCTACTTGAATGTTGCCGTCTCCAGCAGCACGCATATTAAAAGAAATCATCAAATCTTCTCCCAGCAAAGCAGCATCAAAGGGTTCGGTAGTAGCCACACAATAAGTGGTAGGCGAAGAATTAAAATAGAAACTGGCCGGAGTGCTAACTGTATTGGTGGTGCTGATATAAGGATATGAAATCGCTTGTGAAGTACTTCTTGACCAACAGATTGGTTTGGGATAGTTGGTGGTTCCATAAGCATCAAAATTTTCTGTATAGGGAAGTGTCATTACCGTGCCACAAAGTGTACGGAAAGAACCCTGCATCCAACGACTTGATTCTGTTTCGCAAACGGCTCTTACATACACATCATAGATTGTATTGGAAATTAAATTGGAAAGAGAGACAAAAGTATCACTCACCACAATAGGAGTGGCTGTCTGCAAATCAACTGTACCCTGTGGTCCGTAAACATACTCCCATTGGGTTTCAACATTTCCGGTTGTCCAAAAAACAGTACTTTCATTAACTCCAATATTGGCGGTTGCAAAATTTCTAGGTTTAGGACAAGTAGGAATCGGCCCATATTCAAATCGAACATTGTTTCGGAAATTGATAAGAGTTCCGTTAGCCGGAGATGCGGCATTAAATGGAGCATAATCATCATAAGCATGAATAGCTTTATTATTGGAAGTAGAATGCGTATAAAAAGTGTTATCACCATAGGTAGTATAATCTCCTGTATTGTTAAGAATGGCCACCACAATATTGCTGCTTCCATCCCAGATAAAGGGGGTGGTAAACGTAATCGTTACCCATGAATTTGGATTAAAAGTAACACTGCCCTGAAAAACCTGATTCATAGCCGAAGCAGGAACCCAGTCGCTGGAGCTTGAAAAGTTGGTTTTGGTGGTATTACCCAAATAGATCGTAACAGGATTTTTCGTTTGCGGAGAAGAGTGAATATACTGGAATGAGATAGAATAAATAGAATCTGTGAGGTCCTCCATTTCGGAAGCAAGAAAAATTTCCTGCACATAAGAATAATTATAAAAAGTATTCACTGGTATTGTGTATTTTCCAGTAGTGCCGGTTCCAATCGTGATTGTTTGTGCATGACCGTAAAGAATCAGCAAAAACAAAACATTAAAAAATAGTAAAAATTTTTTCATAGGACATTGTTTTGGTTAATAAATATTATGACGAAAGGTTGTAAAAATCAATCCAAATCCGCAAAATCGAAGGGTCAAATATACGAATTTAATTTAAGCTACAAATTAAATTTGATTTTTTTTTAAAAAAGTTATCAACATTTCCCTCACTTTTTCATCTCTACTCTTAGATAAATCATTAATACATTATAATGATTTTATAATCGATTTTAAAAAGATTAACAGGTTTTAAGATTGTGAAAAGATTCTTTTTCCCCTTTTTATACTCTTTATCGTCTTTTTTTTGTAAGTAATGTCACAAAAAATGATAAACGAGTCACTACAAACCCGTTTATACATTCCATTATTTTACACGAAAGAAATGTTTATATTATGTTAATAAACATACACTGTAAATATATAATTCATTATTTTTCAATCCAATATAAAAAAAATCTTATTTCCCTGTTTAAATTCCGGCACCGCCAGAGAATTTCTCTCCTTATTCTTAATGTTTCTTTCTGATGAGATCCAGTCAATCTGATTCAAATCAAACTAAAGTTTTTAAACAGATTTATTAAGAAATTTCATTTTTTAATAAATCTGTTCGTAATGATTTCCATATCTCCAACTGGGCCAATAAAATAGCCCCTACTGCCAAGAGAAAATATTTCATAGTTAATATTGTTATCAAATTCGTCATGAAAGGATTAATGAAACACTCCGGTAAAGAAATAATGAGGAAACACACTCCTCAACGGTTGTTGCAGCAACTTCGGCAATGCCGTAATCAGGTTTAACGAACATTTATTCGGACGGCCCTCTCCAGCATCTTCATTGTCAAAATTTCCAAAAAGAGATCCCGGAAAAAATTAGCAATATTCCTGTATCAAAACAAAATGAATAATCACACCTTCCCTGAAAAAAATCCTGAGAAACAACTTCTACACACCCAAAAGGGCACTGTCTTTTGCCTAAAAATTCTATAGCTTTTGAGTGAAAGTATTCTGTTTTTTTTTGAAAGAAAAGGTGCTTTTAATATAACGCTATGATTATTCAGGGCGTGCCGGCTTCGCCGTCGCGTCTTCCGCTATATTCCTTGCAGTTCCTCCTGCTCCGTGGCAAACAAATTCCCTTTAAAAACTTCTGCCACTCTCTGTTCTGCCTCTTGCCTCTTCTTCTACCAGAACCGCTGCGGGATGCCGCTTCAGCCGCTCACGCAGGGCACCGGACACCTCCCCCATTCAAAAAAAAT
>JAVWBZ010000213.1:0-3352 GCA_036649255.1 Bacteroidales bacterium | reverse complement strand
CCGGATGATGATGACCTCCTTTTCCTGCTTGACATTCACAAAATGAAGTACTCATTTCGGTGGAAGCATAGGTGGAATAAAGTGCTATATCCCATTTTTCCTTGATTTTTTGCCCCAACAAGTTAAGCGAAAAATCATCTTCCCGCAGATTTTCTCCTATACAAATCGCTTTCTTGATGCTTGAATTTCGATAATCTATCCCCTGTTCTTCGGCATATTGAATGATTTTAAGGATGAAAGAAGGAACACAAATCATCGCATCGGGATGGATTCGGTTAATTGTATCCCATTGTAGTTCAGGTATTCCGTTTCCAACCCGAATAACACTTCCTCCCATTTTCCTGATTCCCAAGAAGTAGGCCAAGCCTGCCATAAATCGTTTATCAATGGTTGTCATCAATTGATAAATTTCTCCAACATGTCCATCGGCACAAATAAAAGAAATGGCTTCATTGTAGGCCAATCTTTCCAAATCATGATCGGTCATAGCAAAAGTGGTAGGATCGCTCAACGTACCGGATGTCGTAATATAATCTACAATTTTAGATTTATCAACACAAAAAAAATCTTCGTTGTGCAATTGGAGATCTTCCTTTTTAGTAACGGGAATGTAACACAGATCATCCACTGTTTTAATACGATTGATATCAATTTTTTCTTTTTGAAACAGCGTTTGATAATAGCATGAGTGCTCTTTCAGATAGCTCAGCATTTTACGCATTTCTTTCCCCTGATATGTTTTAATTTCGTCTTTAGAAGCATATTCTATTTCGGGTCTGTACATAATTTATTCTAAATTACGGATTATTAAAAATTATAAACAAAATTTTATTGTTTGAACAGCTCCATGACCCATGTCAAAAATGTTTCTCTCCATAGAGCGGTTTCTCCTGCAATCGTTTCATCCATTCCATAACCATGTCCGCCTGTTTCGTATAACAAAAAGCAATGTTTGACATTATTTCTACTAAGCGCTTTATCTAATTCAACGCTATTTTGATATTTTACCACAGGGTCATCCTTTGCCGTAACCAAAAAGGTAGGAGGCATATCGACAGGGATTTGTCCTTCAAGGGAAAATTTATTTTGCTGTTCCTTGGTATATCGATGGGTTAATAAGTTTTTCCTCGAGCGTTGGTGCACCAAACTATCTTGCATAGATACAACGGGATATACGGGTACAACAAAATTGGGCTTTAAACTTACGGTTGTTTTGATACCGATATTTTCCAAATAATTATCACGATAAAAAGCACCGGCCATTGTAACCAGATGACCTCCGGCAGAAAATCCCATAACACCAAGTTTATCGGAAGCTATTTTATAACGTTGAGTATTTTCCCGTATCCATTGAATGGATCTTTGCAAATCTTCTATCATTGCTGGGTGATGATATCCTTGAGATCCTACTCTATAGCGTAATACAAAAGCCGTAATTCCTTGTTTATTAAGCCACTTTGCCACGTGATATCCTTCGGTTTCAATTCCCATAAGATGGCTATAACTTCCCCCTGGGCACACAATAACGGCAATTCCCGTTGCAATAGAATCGGGTGCTTCATATACATACAGCAAGCTTTTATACTGTTTCATCTGTTCAATATCCTTCCATATATAAACTTCACCTGATTGACCATAACTAATTTGCTTCACACATAGTGTTATCAAAACAAGTACGAACAGTTTTCTCATATTTTTTCTCATTCTACTCTTTCTCATTCAATCATCAAAAAGAAGTTACTTATTTTATTTTTTTAATATTTTAAGCATCAATTCAGCCAATGATTCTCCCGCTTCGCCGTAGGCGCTTCCAATACGACGATTGTCTATAAACATACTGCCCATATCATAAGAACCACTTTGTGCTTTTTCTATCAATATTTTAGCCACGACTTCATTCGATTGAATATGGGTTATGACAATTTCAACCGTAACCCAAGCCCGTTTTGAAAATGGACCAGCATTGGTTCCCGGAAAAATTTCAATTGTTTTAACAGTTGCCAGATATTCGGCCGTTGCATCTTCCGCTCCCGTCAGATTAAGTTGAGCAGCTTCTTTGTTAAAATCTTCCACAAATTTCACTTGATAAATATCTGTTCTATCCGTGGTTTCCCAAGCTATTTTCCATTCTCCTCCCGATCCCTTTTTATCTTTATTTTTCTCTTTTACCTCTTCGGCTATATAGGCTGCTTCCGATTTACCGTCAATCTTCATTTTGCCATAATCAAAAGTAAATTTGATTGTTTCCTGCCCATTTAACGCATCGATATTACCTGATAAAATTTTAACTTTTTGAGCATTGACATTTGACACCATCATAATGGTCATCAATAACATTCCGATTTTTTTCATATTTTTATTTTTTCATATTTTTAACAATTTTCTATAATATATTCAACTCTTTTTCAATCTCTTCCGGGCTTAATTGTCGATATTTCGGATTACAAAGTTCCCCTTCTATTTGATCAAATGTTACTTCAAAATATTCCTCATCGTAAAAAGAGAGTTTGGAATTAGAATCAGGGTTGCATTCCAGATAAACGATCTGGTTAAAGTCAATTCCTTTATTTTCGCAAATTTGTTTTGCCAACGAACCGGCAGCATAGGTAACGGAAGTTCCCGGATTATCCTGATACAATTCGGTCACAATGACAACCGTTTTATTTTTTTTCTCCATAATTTTCAATCCACACTTTGAGGGCAGATCCCATGGCCCCTTAAAATCGAAAATTTCATCGTAATATTTTTCCGATACTTTCATTTTTTAATAACAGATTAAGATATTAAACTATTTTTTCTCACTACCTTATTTCCGAAGCTCATATCAGCCAAGCTACGATCCCGATGTTTAAAAGTTCCATCTTCCATTTCTCTCAGCATTACTTTGGTAAAAAGCTTAAACATTTTTTCCTCCTGACTTTCGTCCTGATAAAAATATTTCCAAGCGTAATCATATAGTTCTTGCAAGCGTTTTGCCGACATGTTTTTTGTTTCATAAACCACTTGTCCAGCATTATAGTGATTCCAATCATGATCAAAAATACGACCTTGTCTCATCAAATCATCGTAAGCTTTGGTATGCGGGAAAGGTGCCAGTACTGTAAATTCGGCCAAATCAAGATCTATTTCCAGCAAGAAATCAATTAAGCGTAAAATATCATCTTCCGTCTGATTATCCAATCCCAACAAAATGGTACCTTCCACACCGATACCATAATCATGATATCGTTTTACCCGTTCCTTGATATAGTTTGACGTATCATACACCGCTTGATAGACATACCATGCTCCCGCCTGAGCAGCCAGCTCCAGCACTTTCGGATCATCTTCAATCGTATGGCTAATCCATTTC
>JAVWBZ010000212.1:0-3367 GCA_036649255.1 Bacteroidales bacterium | reverse complement strand
ACTATTTGAAGTCACCCAAGGTTCCATTACCTATAAAGGGAAAAATTTATTAAATTTATCTATCGAAGAAAGAGCTCGTGAGGGGATTTTTATAGGTTTTCAATATCCTGTTGAAATTCCAGGTGTTAGTATTTCCAATTTTATGAGAACAGCTCTTAATGAAATTCGCCAATACCGTGGTCAAGCGCCCTTGAGTGGAGCGCAATTTCTTAAATTAATGGAAGAAAAAAAGAAAATTGTAGAACTTACGGCTAAATTAAGTAACCGATCCGTTAATGAAGGTTTTTCGGGAGGAGAGAAAAAAAGAAATGAAATTTTTCAAATGGCCATGCTTGAACCAGAATTGTCTATTTTAGATGAGACGGATTCGGGATTGGATATTGATGCTTTGCGTATTGTGGCCAATGGTGTTAACCAATTAAAAAACAAAGACAATGCCACTGTTGTCATTACACACTACCAACGATTGCTTGATTATATTGTTCCCGATGTGGTTCATGTTCTTTTTGATGGTAAAATTGTGAAAACTGGTCCTAAAGAATTGGCTCTTACTTTGGAAGAAAAAGGATATGATTGGATTAAAAACGAGTATGAACAAGGAAAATTAATATAACCTGATGAAACCGTTTACCAGATTTATTAAAGATAGTTTTCAAAATATGGCCGATCAGTTTCCTGCTTTTCGTCATGAAAAAGTAAAACAAATCAGAGAGCGAGCATTGGATGTATTTTTGACAAAAGAACTTCCTCATAAAAACTTGGAAACTTGGAGACATTATCCTCTTGATGAGAGGATAGCGCCTCAATATGATATTCAACTTCAACCCAATTTGTACCGACCTGTAGAAGAATATTTTCAATGTAAAGTGCAAAATATTGATACATATATGTTTACTTTCCTAAATGGTTGGTATGTTCATCAAAATGCACCTTTGACTGTTTTCCCAAACGGGATTATAGTAGGGAGTATTTTTGCTGCCATAGAACAATATCCCGATTTGGTTTTTCCTCACCTTGCACAACAAAATTTAAAAATAACAGATAGTTTGGTGGCACTCAATGAAATTTTATTTAATGATGGAATTTTTGTTTATATTCCTGATAATCTATCTGTTGTGAAGCCGATGCAAATTGTTTCTTTGGTGGAAACTCAACAAAATCTAATGATTCAAAATCATAATTTAATTGTGGTAGGCAAAAATTCTTCTTTGTCTTTTGTACAGTGTGATGATTCTTTACGATATGGAAAAACGTTCATTAACAACGTAACGGAAATCTTCTTAGCGTCCGATGCTCAGCTCAATTATTACAAAATGGAGAACAAAGATGCCGACTCTCACCTGATTAACCATGTGTTTGTTAATCAAAAGAAAAGCTCCAGATTCGTCTCTAACGCGATTACCTTTAATGCAGGATATATCCGAAATAACATTCATGTAAATTTAACGGAACCTTTTACCGATACTAAACTATATGGACTTTATTTGGTAGATAAAAAACAGTTTGTCGATAATCAGGTTTATGTAAATCATACTTCTCCCGATTGTTCGAGTTATCAAATGTATAAAGGGATTGCCGATGACCAGGCTCGTGCTAATTTTAACGGACATATTATGGTAAGACCTGGTGCACAACATACTATGGCTTTCCAAAGCAATAAAAATATTACCTTAACTGACGAAGCTAAAATTACTACGAAACCGTTTTTAGAAATTTATGCCGATGATGTAAAATGCAGTCATGGGGCTACTGTGGGTCAACTGGATGACGAAGCTCTGTTCTATTTACGTTCACGTGGTATTTGCGAACGCAATGCCCGCATGTTACTTCTGTATGCTTTTGCCAATGAAGTGGTTAATTTTGTGGAAATTGATTCTCTTCGCGAACGTCTTACTGATATGATTAAAAAAAGATTAAGTGGAGAACTTACCATTTGTGATCAATGTGTCTTACACTGTTCGGACGAAAAGCACTTTTCTTTCGAAATAGATCTTAGTAAGATATAAGATGAAAATAAAGCTTCTTTGGATAGGAAAAGAAGAAGGAGATGTTTTTAATGATGCCATTTTGCAATACATTAAAAAATTGTCTTTTTATACTCCTTTTGAAACCATTATAATTCCTTATTTGAAAAATGCCAAATCCATTTCTTTTGAAGAACAGAAAAAAAAAGAGGGAGAATTGATTTTAAAGAAATTAGAAAATACGGACTTTGTGGTTCTTTTAGATGAAAGAGGCAAAGAACTTACCTCGGTTTTATTTTCGCAATTTATTCAGCAACAGATAAATACAGGTATTAAAAACATGGTATTTATTATAGGAGGAGCCTATGGCTTTTCCAAAGAGCTATATACTCGGCAAAATTATCAACTTTCCCTCTCCAAACTTACTTTTCCTCATATTATGACTCGATTAATTTTTGTGGAACAGCTTTATAGAGCATTTACCATTTTGAAAAATGAACCTTATCATCATGAATAATAAAGATTAAAGTTAAAAAATTAAAATGGCAGAAACATTAAAGTATGATGAATAATATGGTAACAAAAGATCGTTTATGGACTACTAATTTTGTCTTTATATGTATAGCCAATTTTATGATGAGCTTTTCGTTTTATATTCTCATTCCCACTTTGCCTTTTTATCTCATTGACGTTTTTGGTGCAGGGAAAACGGCAGTGGGTATTATTCTTTCCATATACACGGTTTCAGTCTTATTGATACGCCCTTTCTCCGGATTTTTGGCGGATACTTTTGCCAGAAAACCACTTTTTCTTATGGCTTATTTTGCCTTTGCTTCTATTTTTATAGGTTATCTGCTGGCAAGTGCACTTTTTGTATTTACCATTGTGCGAATTTTCCACGGTCTTGCGTTTGGAATGTTGTCCACCACTGGCAATACTTTGGTGATTGATATTATGCCCTCTTCACGGAGAGGTGAAGGTCTCGGGTATTTTGGTGTAACAGGCAATCTGGCGATGGCTATAGGTCCCATGGTCGGACTTATTTTAAAAGACACTTTTTCTTTTGATTCTATTTTTTATACTGCCATATTGACCGGAATGATAGGTTTTGTCTTTGCGGTGTTCGTAAAATCACCTCAGAAAATCATACAAAAAAAGCAACCTGTTTCCTTGGATCGATTTTTTTTAGTAAAAGGAATCCCAGCAGGAATTACCTTGCTTTTTCTGGCCATTCCTTATGCTATGACTAATTCATATATAGCACTTTATGTATATGATTTGGGAATGACTTCCCATTCCGGATTTTTCTTTTCCATAATGGCAGTAGGAATGATTCTGTCTAGAGTTACATCCGGAAAAAAAGTGGATAAAGGATTTATTACTCAAAATATCACATTGGGCAT
>JAVWBZ010000211.1:0-3386 GCA_036649255.1 Bacteroidales bacterium | reverse complement strand
TTTTGATGTGATTCTTCTCTTTTTCATACGCTGCAAGATTACGATTTTTTTACTCGCAATTTTTTCGGGTCGCTATACGTACTTCATCACTTGACAAATCGGTCGGCAAAATAGTATCAGGCAACTTCCAAGCCTCAATATTGCCTGAAAAATATTCGTTTTCATAAAATTTTATCTTTGCGATTAAAAAAGCCTGTATGAAACCACGTTTTAGTATAGGTGGGTGGAATATCTGTAACTTCATTTTGTATTTCATAACTTTCGGTATCCCATTGTTCAACCATACCAAAGCCTCTAAATTCACGTTCATAAGTATCAAAAAAACCGTGATGATAAGCATATTGATTGGAAAAATGTTTATCACTGACTTGGTCTATAATATCTACACGTTCTATTACTTGTAGAACAAAAGGCAACTTTGTTATACACGGATTTCCATTTACTTTACCCTGCATATAAAATTTTGTAGAAGAGCATAATGCAAACGAGTAATACCTCCTCTGCTATTCTTAATTTCTTGTAGTGAAAACGGTTTAATACCTGACGTCAATTCCAAGTATCTCATTTTTTTTACTGGCGACGGTAATGATGATGTAACAACAACACATTGTGTCCCATTTCCTAAAATATCTAAAACTTGAATATGTGTTTGTTGGTCATTATTACAATAAACAGTAGATGGCAGTTCCTGCTCTGACCATGCATTTCCGGATAAATTTTTAAAATACCGAATTTGTCCTTTCAAGATATATAGAATATCAGTAGTTCCGGTACCATCAACATCTGCCAGATACAAATACCGAGTGTCGAATTGATCTAAACTATCCAATAGAGGAGAATTACCCATCACAACTTGCGTCCCAAATCTTCCATATCCCATTTTAGGATAATAGGTTACGGAAGCATTTGTAATACGCACAATATCGGTTAAACCGTCACCACTCATATCTGCAAGAAATACTCTTTGCCGCGAGTCTGAAAAAACTAATTGAGGAGCATCTCCAAGGTGATTTCCGCAATGTACTTTTCTGTACATTCCATAGCCACTTTTCCCTTCACTAAAATAAATATCAAATGATGTTCCTTGACTGATAATGACATTCATCAAACCATTATTGGTTAAATCCATAAAACGAAGATTGGCATCCTTAAAATTAATATTGGGATAATGGGCAAAATTCCTAAAGTTTAGCCACTTGCCTTCTTCATCACGGCTATAAAACCCCTGCATTTCCTTTTTCTAAATTACTAATTCGGGGAGCCCATCACTGTCAACATCATTTATTCTGAATGTGGTATGTATATTGTTAGCTGCAGATGGTTTAGGAATTTCACAATTAATATTCCCAAAAACAGGCGCACTGACGGTATTACTTTCGGTAAAATTCTTATCACCCATATTGGGTATAAAATACCAAGCATTATTATTCATGGTAAGAATTCCACTAACCCCTTCGCTATATAAATCTGCCCACTGAAAATTTTGATCATTAATGCCTGTAGGCAAATATTTTAGATATTCTTCAGATTCATTTTTAAAAATATCTGATATTTTTCCTTCTGTATAATTAAATGTCAGGGGAGGTAAACTTTTTTCATCTTGGTCATCATATCCCTTTTGAGTTACAGATTTTAGCAATGTAAAAGAAGAATTTTCATCACTATATGTAAATTCTGTACTTTTTACCACAATATCACTCATTGAAAAACGATGACACATTAATATTCTGTGGCAAAGTCGATATGTCCTAATTTCAAATCCTGATTTATAATTTGAAAAGGCATCACTTCTACTATCCCAACCATTATTATTTTCATTCCCATAATCAAACAATAGTTTAAAGTAAAAATCTCCGACATAATCATTTGGAATTCGCAGTTGAGCATTGGTAACAGACAATTGTTCCGTATTGCCATATAATGCCATTTTTAGATAACGATTAGAAAAACGATTTTCCAATCGTCGCTGATTTTCATAGCAAGAATGTGGTACATTTATGCCATCTTCCTGCTTATATCTAAGTTGCATAAGATTTCCTTTTGCATCCCAACTTTCCTCTATCAACCACGAAAATACTTTTCGTTCATCACAAGGATCTGTAATGCGTGTGTTTGATGTATAGACAAAAACAGTGGTAATATTATCTTTAGTCACACTTCGCCAATGACTAATGTATCTCTGTCTTCCCAACGTTCAATTAATGCAAATAGTCCTTCAATGCGTGGATGATATGAATAGATCGAATAATTATTTACTATTCGATAAAGTTGATTATATCAACGACAGGAACTAAATCTTCTGCTCCTGAGATAATAAAAGTATCGCTTTCGTGATCAGGAATGTCATAGTATTGAGGTAATCCTTTATCTGTTTTTCTGGTTATCGAAGGCAACCCAATACTCCATCCCAAACCAAAAGGACTATTTCCACTTCCCGAATCGTAACTTAAGGTTAATTGTGGAGTAAATCCACCTCATCCCTCGCTAATAGTAAGAGAGACATTTAGAGACGCTGTTCCCGTAACAGGATTTGTTTCAAATTTTTCGCCAAACCCTCTAATAGCACCACCTATCGGTAAATTAATTTTCGCTTGAAGATTATCACCACTACCATTACTATTTATCAGGTGCAGAATTTTGGAAAGAATGTTGTTTAGACGGCATATTTCCATCTTCAATTTGGTGAAACAAGCCGGAATTCAAACTATTAACATCTTGATTACCTGAAGATTTCATATTTTTACATTAGATAATATGATTGTATGGTTTATTGCATTAAACAATTAATAGCTTGCTGAAATTTGATATTTTCCTTCGATTTAGGTTTCGCACTAAACTCAGACTTGCCAATAAATTGTCGCAGATAAATAATTTCCCCTGTAGATAACTTGGTCAGTTCTTCTTTTGAGATACTATAAACATCATCGTATAGCAAATATATACTCACTAATGAATTTTGTCCGCTTGTAGGGATTACGTCTTTATTCGCATAAAAAGTAATTAATTCATTGTTGCTTAATTTAAACACTAAAGAATCACCTTTATGAATGGGAAAATTGGAAAGAACGGAAAAATCACTACCAAGTCCGACAATTATTTTTATATCAATTGAATACACGCCATCTGTATTCTTAAAAATTAATACCATATCATCGGCAAACGTGTTTACTATGGCTTTGGATACTTTTCCTGAAATTTCATCCACTTTTTCATACTCATACTTGCATTTTTGAGCATTTGTAATGGACAAGAGTCCAATAAAAGCGATACATAATACTAAAATTTTCTTTTTCATTTTTATAATAATTTGGTTCTGTTTTGACCCGTAAAAAAACGGGTATTTATTATTAATTAAGTTACAAATATACATTATTTTTTATTAAAAC
>JAVWBZ010000210.1:0-3402 GCA_036649255.1 Bacteroidales bacterium | reverse complement strand
TATAAAGTAAATTAAACCACTTTTTCTGGAGCACCGATAAAAATAAGCACCAGCAAAATAGCCAGTACAGCCATTGCCAAACTGAAATAGAAAGGAATGACTGCGTTTGTTTTGTTGTTTAAAATGCCAGCAATTAAACTGGCCGATAACAAGGTTATATCCAACACGACAGGATAAATACCAAAGACCATTCCTTTTATTCCGAAACCCACCACAAGGAGTTTTCAATCGAAAAAAGTACGGATACTCCCAAAAAGTTTTCAGTAATGACACCGTATTTTCTGCCATTTTTTCGATAAGCAAAATAGCCGTTTTAGATGCCCCGGTGGAAAGTAAAAAGCAGTAGCCTACAAATCATTTTGGAAGAAGTATCTGTAAAAAAAATGGGTTAATCCAGCAAAAAAGCACAATGAACAATGATTTCCTTCTACTGTTACAAAATAAATGGCAAACAATAACGATCAAAAAAACAAATAGATGAGTAGATCTTTTCCCTTTAAAGCTCATGGTAGACCAATCATATTTCATCGATTTTAAATAGATCATCTAAAAATAAGCAAATCATCATTCAATCATTAAAACCATCTTAACATGAAATACATTATTGTAGGCGGAGTGGCGGGAGGTGCTACCGCTGCGGCCCGAATCAGAAGAATAGATGAACAAAGCAAAATCATCATGCTGGAAAAAGGGAAATATATCTCTTACGCCAACTGCGGACTGCCTTATTACATTGGAGGAACAATTACCTCAAGAGAAAAATTGTTTCTTCAAACACCTACTTCTTTCGGAACCCGATTCAATGTGGATGTTAGAACTGAAAATGAGGTGATTCAAATTTTTCCCGCCGAAAAAAAAATATTGATACGAAAAGCCGACGGAGCTCAATATAATGAAAGTTATGATAAATTATTACTTTCACCGGGAGCAACACCGGTCATTCCTCCCATCAAAGGGGTTAAGATGGAAGGAATTTTCCTCTTACGCAATGTTCTAGACACCGATACCCTTAAAGATTACTTGACTACTCATACGGTAAAACAGGCCATGGTGGTCGGGGGTGGTTTTATCGGTTTGGAAATGGCCGAAAATTTACATCATACGGGGGCACATGTTTCCCTTGTAGAAATGGAAAATCAGGTAATGCCCCCGATCGATTTTTCAATGGCCGCCCATGTACATGAACATTTGACACAAAAGGGGATAGCGCTGTTTTTAAGTGAAACAGTCACGCAATTTCATCGTATTGAAGATAAAATAGAAGTATGGCTTAAAAGCGGAAAAAAAATCATGACCGACCTAGTGTTGATTTCCGTGGGAGTACGCCCGGAGGTAGCATTTCTGAAGGATTCGGGAATACAACTGGGAGAAACCGGCGGTATTTGGGTCAACGATTTTCTGGAAACTTCGATAAAAGATATTTACGCAGTAGGCGATGCGATTGAATTTCCCCATCCGGTCACCAACAAACCCTGGCTCAACTATCTTGCCAATCCTGCCAATCGGCAGGGACGTTTGGCAGCCGACAATATGGTAAAGGGAAATTCTGAAAAATATGAAGGAGCCATTGGAACTGCCATTGCCAAGGTTTTCGACCTTACCGTGGCCACTACTGGACTGCCCGGCAAAAAGCTGAAACAGTTAGACATTCCTTATCAGAGTTCTGTTACACACTCCCAATCTCATGCAAATTACTATCCGCAATCGTTGCCACTGACTTTAAAACTCACTTTTGCCCCACAGGATGGAAAACTACTGGGGGCACAATGTGTCGGATACGAAGGAATTGATAAAAGAATTGATCAAATTGCACTGTTAATCAAAAAGGGAGGAACTGTTTACGATTTGATGAAAGTAGAACATGCCTACGCACCACCCTACTCTTCCGCCAAAGATCCTATTGCCATCGGCGGATATGTGGCTGGTAACATCCTCAATGGCAGCATGCCCGTTATTTCATGGCGAGAAATGCAACAGGTAAATCGCGAAGAAAGCTATCTCTTAGATGTGAGAACTGCCGACGAATACAAATTAGAAGCTATAGCAGGCTCGGTCAATATTCCATTGGATGAGCTCAGAAACCGTTTAGCCGAAATTCCTACCGACCGACAAATCTATGTCTATTGTGGCATTGGATTACGTGGATACATGGCTCTTAAAATATTGGTTCAAAGAGGTTTTACAAAAGTAAAAAATTTGTCGGGAGGCTACAAAACATACTCATTAGCAATAGCACCCGTTGCCAATCAGCAGAAAATGATGGACCCTCATGAAGAAAAACACCATGACGGTGAACAAAAGAAGAATCTAAACCTGAAAATAGTGAAAGTGGATGCCTGCGGACTACAATGTCCGGGGCCTATCCTCAAACTTAAAAAGAGCATGGAAGAGATTCAAGAAGGCGATTGCATTGAAATCAGCTCCACTGATCCCGGATTTGCCCGTGATGCTCAGGCGTGGTGTAACAGTACGGGCAACAATTTGCTGTCAAACACTTTTGATAAAGGAGTTTTTACCATCCTCATAGAAAAAGGAGCCTTAAAAGGATGCAACCTTACGACTTCCTGCGATAGTAAAGGAAAAACATTTATCATGTTCAGCGATGATTTGGACAAGGCATTGGCCACTTTCGTACTGGCCAACGGAGCCGCTGCTACCGGTCAGAAAACAACTATTTTCTTTACCTTTTGGGGGTTGAATGTGATCAAAAAAACAGAGAAACCTTCGGTCGAAAAAGATATCTTCGGAAAAATGTTTTCGTGGATGCTTCCCTCCCACTCTTTGAAATTGAAGCTCTCCAAAATGAATATGCTGGGAATAGGCAGCAAAATGATGCGCTACATCATGAAAAAAAAGAATATAGAATCATTGGAATCATTACGTAAACAAGCTATTGAACAAAGAGTCGAATTGATTGCTTGCCAAATGTCAATGGAGGTAATGGGCGTAAAACGAGAAGAACTCTTAGAGGAAGTAACCGTAGGAGGCGTGGCCACTTACATGGAACGCGCCGATAACGCCAATGTCAATCTATTCATTTAAAAAAAACATAAAAAACGATGTAATCATAATAAATAGAAGGGCGTGCCGGCTTCGCCGTCGCGTTTTTCGCTATATTCCTCGCTTTTCCTCTTGCTTTGTGGCCTGTGACGAGTCATTTTTTCTTTTTACACGCGATATCTATTTCCTCGGGACAGCTTATCTGGAACCGCTGCGGGATGCCGCTACAACCGCTCACGCACGATACGGGACACGTTCCCCATCCAAAAAATTGAAACCGGTTTCCTTCGAGATGCGACGCACTAACTCACTGAAAATACAACACTTGCAAGAGGTGGACAGGAGAAGGGAAATTTTACTCCCACCCGCAAGATTTTTTCATCAGCATGAAATTTTCTTTCT
>JAVWBZ010000209.1:0-3406 GCA_036649255.1 Bacteroidales bacterium | reverse complement strand
GGGTAGATTATGGGATATTTTAAAGAGAGTTTCGGCATTGTTCAGATGCCCGTTTTCGGGATGGTTAAATGGATTGATTTCACGAAGCCGATGAATATAATCCGTTTTCATTTTAATTTCCAACGCTCCTTGCAAATTATTTGTTTCTGAATCAAGCAGCCATTCATATTTTTTGCTTTCGCCTTCATTTTCCGATGGTGTTGTCTCTTCAACCAAAACGATATCCTCAAAACGATCTTTGATTTCCCAATCGGCACCGGTAATATGTCTCCTATTGATTAAAAAACCAAGCAAAATCACAATTTGAAGCGGAAGTAAATTACTGCCATGTATGGTAAAAGAAATAACAATAGAAGTAATGGCTAACAGAATTATCAGGTTTCCCATGTTGCGCATTCCGGTATTTCGGTTCAGCAACATCAGAAAGTGATCGATGGGATAGCCGTTTAACAGTTGTTCTATTTTAATTTGCCGCATCAAAGCCCAAATCCCGAAGTAAAGCAACAGCATACTGGCTGCAAACCCCAGCTGTACACCTAAAGAGGGAAACAGCACAAATTCAATATTGAAGAGGGTTACAAAGGCAAAAATAAAAGAGAAAATAAAGGAAGAAATCAAAGCAGTATCAAACCAGTTATAATATTTTCGTCCATAATTTTCCGCTTGACATTGAATCGCCTTTTGATAATAGAAAGCTGTAAAAAGAGCTCCTCTTGCGATGGAAGTATATTCGGTTATGTTGGCTTTTCTAAACCGCCCTGTTTCAATGCAATGCCCTATTAATCGATCGCTCCCTTTGGGAGCAATACTTGTATTTGTAGTTTTTCTTTTTTCTATTTCCTCTTGCGTATTACAGTTTTTCCCGAATAAATAAACATCCGTATGAGCCCGTAAAAAGAGTTCGTACCATTTTCGATAACCGCTTTTGGGTGATTTTTTGTGAGAATATAGATACCCTATCGGTTTATTCTGAACATCATAAATGATGCCGTCAGGGGTCATATACCCGACGGTTAACATCTTTTGCCCCATTCCTTCGTTTTTCTCATTGATCAAATAAAGCCATCCGTTTCCATCTGACTGAACCTGAATATAACCCTGATACTGGCAGGTGTATCTTTTGGTAAGATCTCTGGCTCTGTAAGAGTTTTCGGCTGCGTTGTATTGAACGGTTCCAAAGGTACGGGTTTTCCCATCTTCCCTGTATAATAATGTTTTTGTCTCCTTATGAAAAAATAATTTGAAGAAGCGATATAGAGCATATAAGGCAAACAGCAAAGGATAGATCCAGAATTGTTGTAATAACTCGAATAATTGCATCTTAATTATTTTTAATGGTATCGTCAATCATGAAATCAATTTTTTGCATTTCAGTACGATCAATATTTCTTGTTGACTTTTGCCCTTGATCATGAAAACGTTCTGATTTATACTCGCTGTAATAACGAGTAAGCAAAGTAGAAAATTTGGATATGGCTGAAGTATTTTTTATCTGCATGCCTCCACATAGAGTTTCACTGTTTAATTGCGACTCAGGCATGCACCAGAAGGTAACAAATAAGTATGGAATCATTGCTTGATTACTTTCTTCAACAAGGGTGATTTCTTTTCCCAATAGATTTTTAATATCACTTCCGCATTTAATATCATAACCGCAGAGACCAGCTTTCTCTGAAATCATTCCATTTACTCCTGCCATACACAACAGAGGCGTGAAATCAAAAGCACTGTCGCCCTCTTCCCAATGTATTTTTTTGAGCAGATTTCCCATATTTTGATCGGAATTAATGGTTATGATTCCTTTTAAAAAGGCTCCGATACATTTGGCCGTTTTTCCAATAGCAGCCTCTTCTTCCTTGTCAGAAAAATGAAATTGCTCCTTAAAGTGTTCCGAAACCGAAATATTTGACATGGTATATTTAAGTAATTTATTGAAATCACTCTTTACCAAATCTTTAATTTTATGATTTTTACCTTCCATCTCCACTTCCGTACAGGAAATCGCTTCAGTCAACAATACTTTCTGTTGCATAAAGTTACCCAATAAAAGCGATTGATTGAAGGTGGTTTCCGGAATGGGTAGATCAAATATAGATTTATCAAAGTCATGAGATAATTTTCCTTCAATATGGTCAATATATTGCAATTGTTTATCACAGTGTTGAATCAATTCATGGTAAAAAGAGAGGCCTTCTTGTTTTATTTGATTGGAACATTGTGTCATTACTTGATCAAAAATATGAATTAATAATTTGTTGTATTGCTTTTTAATAACTTTATAATGACGACGGTATAAGTGTATGAAATAATAGATAAAGGGTAAAATAAAAATAATGGGAACCAATATGAGATCATAACTGTTTACATTGCCTAAATTGATATGAGATGGAGAGAGCCATCGTAGCAAAGGAATAAGAACAAAAACAGACAGGGTTCCCAACAAAAAACAACGTGCAAGCAATCCCAACACTGCTGGTTCCTTTTTGATCGATTTTTTTAAATCATCTGTGATTTTATGGAAGGAAGAACTATCCACTTTTTCTTTTTTATCATGACGATAGTTCTTTTGTAATTTCTTTGGAATGATATCAATTTCGAAATATTGTTGGTTGTTTTCTATTCGTTTTTTTTCTGCCAACAGTTTTTCTGAAATCTTTTTTAGATATGAACGAAGTTGAGCCAATGTGGAGTAAGGATATTCGCTTTGTGTAAAAAAATCCAAACATCCATTTTCAATACAACTTTTCACCACCTCTATCTTTTGTCGTTTGTGTCGTTCCATAATGGAAAACAGTCGACTGGTAAGCGAATAAGAATAGATCTTAACAAATTGCGACCATCTGGCCGGCATAAATTTAATATAATGAAGGAAATAGTCAGGTATTAGAGAAGCTTTAGTGAATTCCCATACAGGATGCAAATCGGGTTGATCGTTCCATATTGTAAGATCTGGATCTACTTCAGAGCAACTATCTTTCAAACTTGTGAGCAATTCTTCGTTATCAATGGAAATATTTCGAAAGTTTTTTGATATCGAGTGATTCGAATATTGTTCGTCAAAAGCATCGGGGGCTTTTAATTGTTGTAGAATTTTAACAAACAGATACTCAGTTGCCATGTCTAAATGATTTGGGCGATCGTAATACAATGAAGCAGTTCCCAGCGCATAGAAACTTTTTTTACTTAACTTTTCCAAAAGCGTTTCTTCTTTTCCTTCGTCAAAATAGAAACTTAATAAGTATTGAAAAAGAAGTTCGCTTTGCTGTTTTTCGGTTAATGCTGTGTAAAATCGATGATTGAATGGCTGAATATCTTGATACACAATAGCTCTGTTGTAACCGGTACTATTATCTGGATTCATCATCAGATTCAATTCTTCCAAAAAAGAAGCAATGGCATTGCGATG
>JAVWBZ010000208.1:0-3408 GCA_036649255.1 Bacteroidales bacterium | reverse complement strand
AAGGAGACTTACGACTTCTTAACTTCATTACCATTAAGCTACTTGCATGTATTCACTTATTCAAAGCGTCCCCATACACTCGCTGCCATGATGCAGAATCACCTCCCTGCTATGGTAAAGAAAGAGAGAACAAATCAGCTATTGGCATTGTCGCATGAGAAAAAAAAGAAGTTCTATCAGGAACATTGTGGACAAGAGCGAATGGTTTTAATAGAGTCAACAGAGGAACATGGTTGTTTATTTGGATTTACAGATAACTATATTAAGGTAAAGACACCTTACAAGAAAGAGTTGATCAATACCATTATCAACCTTAAAGTGGAGGAGAATAGTCTCTGTATGGATTGATTATTCATTATTATTTTATCATTTATACGGTTAACATGCCACATCATATTATACAGCTAAGCAACGGAATTAAATTGATCCATAAAGAGGTAAACTCACCCATTTCACATTTCGGTATTTTAATCAATGCTGGTACCAGAGATGAAAATGCGGATAAAATGGGGTTGGCTCATTTTGTGGAACACACTATTTTTAAAGGTACTGAAAAGCGAACAGGTATGCAAGTTATTCGACGGTTAGAGGATGTGGGCGGTGATTTAAATGCGAGCACTTCAAAGGAAGAGACCTATTTTCACACCTCTTTTCTCACACCCGACTACCAAAGAGCAGTAGAGCTATTATCAGATATTTTCTTTCGTGCAACCTTTCCCGAAAAAGAAATTGAAAAAGAGAAAGACGTTGTGTTGGAGGAAATCAAATACTACCAGGATACTCCGGCCGAACTTATTTTTGATGAATTTGAAGATGTAGTTTTCGCCAAACACCCACTTGGACGAAATATTTTGGGAAATAAGAAAAGTGTAAAATCCATTCATCGGAATGATATCATCGAATTTGTCAAACAGCAATATTCCTTACAAAATATTGTACTCTCTTCCGTGGGAAATATTTCTTGCGAAAAGTTAACAAGATTGTGTGAAAAATATTTTGGGGCACAAACTATTCATAACGAAGCAAGGGAAAGAGTTGCCTTTTGCGGATACGTGCCTAAAAACAGTAAAATCAAGAAGAATACTTACCAAACACATGCCGTCTTGGGAAATCTTGCCTATCCTTTTTTCAACGAAAAGAGAACTCCCTTTATGTTATTAACTAACCTATTAGGAGGACAAGGCATGAACACCAAATTAAACATGGCCATTCGAGAGAAAAAAGGGCTCGCCTATTCAGTAGAGGCCAACTATTCTCCCTTTTCAGATACCGGACTTTTCAGCATTTACATTGGTTGTGACAATCATACGTTGGATCAGTGTATCAATTTAACTATGAAAGAGTTGGAAAAATTAAAACGGCAGCCACTCGGTACCATGCAGCTGCATTATGCAAAAAAACAATTTCTAGGACAAGTAGCCATCGCCAACGAAGCCAAATTAAACGAAATGTTGGCAATCGGTCGAACAGCCCTATTTTTCGAAGAGGTAGAAACATTAGAAGAATCAATTGAAAAAATTGAAAAAATTTCAAACCGCGAGATCATAGAGGTTGCCAATGAGATTTTCATTCCCGAACAATTTTCGAGTTTGGTCTATTATGGAGGTAAAAATTAAACACTATTGAATTTGAAAAAATTATGAAAAAAATTATCTGTTTTTTACTCGGTGGCTTGTTCCTTTTCACTTTCTCTTGTAATCGAAAAAACAAGGAGGAGGAAAAAGCGGCAGAAGCTATTGTTTTAACTCAGAACAGTGTTACTGCCTTTGCTCGACAAATTGAAAATTCGGTCATTAATGGAATTTCCTCCTTTTATAACGATGCTTTTGACAAAAAATATATCAAACAGGCTATTTCAGACAATTCAATAGTTTACAGCAGTTTAGATCTTGATCTAGGGAAAGAACTTTTCAATAACTGTTTTCAAGAAGGAGAAAAAGCGGTGAAAATAATAGAAAAAGGAGGAGATTTTAAATTTGTTCGTTATTATTACATTGAAAAAGAGCATCATATTGTTTTCAGAACTTATGATGATTTTATCGTTAATTTTTATGATTACATAGTAGATACTGCGGATGCTAAGATAAAAATCAAAGACGGATTTATTTATAATTTATCCAATACCTTTATCAATGATGTACGATCTTCGATGTTATACAGCATCATGCAACACACCAATCCCGACCGTAATCACTCGGAGATCAAAAAAGTAATTCAACTTATGGAAAATCATCGTTACAGCGAAGCCTTAAAAATATTGGAAAAAGAACAAAAATCTCTAAAAATATATCCCATGTATTGGCAGTTATATCTTTCAAATTTGTATAAATGTAATTCCGGAATTTTCATCAAAACACTGGATCAATTGCAAAAAGAAGGGTTAGACGAACGATATATTTTGCTCCACAAATTGTTTTTCCTTTCCAATACTGGCAACATCTCTGAAACGGAAAATATCATCAATCGGTTAATTCCTTTTTCGGGAGACGATCCTATTTACCTGTTATTTTACGGAAAAGCAAACTATAATGCAAAAAATTACCAGGATGCTCTCATTTGTTATGAATCGGCCGAAGAAGTCATGCCGCTTTTATGGGATCTTTGGTATGGAAAACTGGAATGTTACGACAAGTTAAATGACCGAACAGGTTTTCATAAAACCCTTGAAAAGGGTGAAAATGCCTATAAAATGAGTAAAGATGAACTTCTACAATTAACCAATCAATATTTCCCAAAAATGATAAAATAAAAGTTTCAAAGAACGATTGTTTATTAAAATAAAAATTGTATTTTTGCAACCCGGTTTTAAAAACAAGAAAAAAGAAAATTAAAACAAAATAAGTTAGAGAAATGGCAAATCACAAATCTGCGTTAAAAAGAATCAGAGCAAATAACAGAAAGAGATTAGAAAACAGATATTACGCAAGAACTATGCGTAATGCGTTAAAAGACATTAGATTAACAAACGGAAAAGAAGAAGCTTCTAAAAAACTACCCGTTGTTACTTCTATTATTGACAAATTAGCAAAAAAAGGAATTATCCATAAAAACAAAGCAGCTAATTTGAAATCAGGTTTGATGAAAAAAATCAACCAATTATAGTTTCTGATTATTTTCTCACATACCAAAATGTGGTATAAAATAACTTCGGTTATTCTATACCACATTATATTTTTATAATCTCCAGGGATTATGCTTGTCCTTTTACCAGCAGAGCAAATCTTTTTCCATAATTTTTAATTCTTTCATAATCTGCTTCTTGCGGTTTAAATTTCAAGAAAATAGAATCTCCACAATAATTGAGTTTCAAGTTCTCAAAATTGGCAATAAGATCACGTTCGGTCTCACCACTCCAGCCATAAGAACCAAAACAGCCGGCCAATTTATCTTTATCCCTTAAAGGGGTCA
>JAVWBZ010000207.1:0-3440 GCA_036649255.1 Bacteroidales bacterium | reverse complement strand
CGTAGTGGATGGGATTCCTGTTACACCACGTACAGGTTGTCAAGTTGAAATTAATGCTCTCTGGTACAATGCTATTCAATTTAGCCTTGAAATGGCAAAATTAGCAAAAGACAAAGAGTTTATCAATGAATGGGAACATTTTGGTAAATCATTTCCCGACACTTTCAAAGCAACTTTCTGGTCAAAAGAAATGGGCTATTTGGCCGATTATACGGATGGGGATTATAAAAATTTCCAAGTACGCCCCAACATGATGATCGTAACTTCTCTTCCCTACACTCCCATCAGTGAAAAAATCAGGCAACTCATCTTAAAACGAACTTGTGAGGAGTTGCTCACTGAAAAAGGAATCCGTACACTTTCGCCCAATGACCCGGACTACAAGGGATGTTATCAAGGCAATCAAGCCGAACGCGACGCCGCTTATCATCAAGGCACCTGCTGGCCATGGTTGCTCGCGCCTTTTACCGATGGAATGTTTGCAGTCTATGAAAAATCAGCCATCCCGGTGATAGAAAAGCTATTTTATAATTTCGATAAATACATTAAAGATTACGGAATTTCAACCATTGGTGAAATTTACGATGGTGATCCTCCTTTTCGTCCTAATGGCTGCATTTCACAAGCATGGAGCGTAGCAGCGCTCCTATACATGAAATGGCAGGTTGACCAGAGAAAAAAATAACCGATTGACCGATAAATAAATTCAGAAATTTTACATCAAAACAAAGCGTCGAACATATAATAATAAAAATAGAAGACATTTCTCCTTATTAACGATAAAAGACAATACACTAAAACAAACTACCAAATCACCTAATACTTAATGAAAAAATAAAAATATGAAAGTACTGATGTTCGGATGGGAATTTCCCCCGCATATAACAGGCGGTTTAGGAACTGCTTGCTACGGACTTACCAAAGGATTGACTTCCAACGGTGTACAAGTTACTTTTGTGATGCCTAAAGCCTCTGGAGATGAAGATCAAAGTTTGATCAAAATTTTGAATGCCAGTGAAGTAGAGGTTGACACCCGATCTCCATCATTTTTTCGTAATGAACCATCTCCTTCATTTATTCAAATCAATTCCCGCTTAGTTCCCTATGTTGGAATGGATGATTATTATAATGTTATCCATCAAATAGAAAGCGGTACATTAGAACAGCGCATCGGCTCCAAACGTAAATATAATTTTTCTGGAACTTACGGTGATAATCTATTACAAGAAGTTGAACGCTATGCCAACGTAGCAGAAGAGATTGCTAAAAATGAAACTTTTGATGTGATCCATGCACACGATTGGCTTACTTACAAGGCCGGTATCGCTGCAAAAAAAATAAGCGGAAAACCTTTGATTGTGCATATTCATGCTACCGAATTTGATCGTTCCGGAGAAAATAATTGTAATGAAATGGTATATAGAATAGAACGTTATGGAATGGAAGAGGCCGATATGATATGCGCCGTAAGCGATTTAACCCGTAATATCGTAATTGAAAAATACGGAATTCCATCTCATAAGATAATAACACTGCACAATGCCGTTGATTTTACAGACAAACAGATTGAACGGAGAAAATATGTAAAGGAAAAAATTGTCACTTTTCTAGGACGTGTTACCTTTCAGAAAGGACCGGAATATTTCGTTGAAACGGCCAAGAAGGTGTTGGAAAAAGACGAAAATGTGCGTTTTGTATTAGCGGGAGATGGTGATATGATGACCAAAGTAATTGACCGAGTAGCAGAATTAGGTATTTCAGATAAGTTTCATTTTACCGGTTTCCTCAGAGGAAGCGATATAGACAACATGTTTGGAATGAGTGACGTATATGTAATGCCTTCTATTTCAGAACCTTTTGGCATTTCCCCTTTGGAAGCCATGCGTGCCAATGTTCCAGTAGTAATTTCAAAACAGTCGGGTGTCGCCGAAGTATTGCAATATGCAATCAAAGTTGATTTTTGGGATATTGATGCCACCTCCGATGCCATTTACGGCCTGCTTCACTACCCTGCCCTTGCTAATATATTTATTAAAAACGGAAAACAAGAGGTGAATAATCTAAAATGGGAATATGTAGGTGCAAGATTGAAAGAAATATATGAGCAGGTCACCCATCCATAAACAATCATTTATTATTGTAGATCTTATACATACCATAAAAGAAATTATCTAATTAAATATCAACATCATGCATAAAATCTGTTTCCATTTTCAAATTAGCCAACCTTACCGTTTGAGAACCTATCGATTCTTCGATATCAATCAAAATCATCATTACTTCGATGATTATCAGAATAGTTATTTGGCAAACCGATTGGCTGAACGTTGTTACCTTCCGGCAAATAAGATGTTATTGAATCTAATCAAAAAATATGGAGATCATATTGCTATAAGTTTTAGCATTTCAGGAAGTTCCATAAAATTATTTCAAGAATATTGTCCAGAAGTAATACAAAGTTTTCAAACGTTAATCGATAGTAGGCAGGTAGAAATTATTGGAGATACCTTAACACATAGCATTGCTTCCCTGCATAATAAATCTGCTTTTATGGAACAAGTTCATTTACAAGAAAAGCTTCTATACCACACCTTCGGGGTTAAACCTGTCAGTTTTTGCAATACGGAACTTATTTATTCCGATGAAATCGGAGAATGGCTTTACGAAGCTGGATACAAAACGGTTCTAACAGAAGGCGCTCGCCATATTTTAGGTTGGAAAAGCCCTTGTTATTTATATTGTAATCCCTTTCAAGTTGATCAAAAATTACTGTTACGCAGCTACAAATTATGTGATGACATTGCACTCCGATTTAATGATAAGGAGTGGGATCAATATCCTTTAACAGCTGAAAAATATATTACCTTCCTAAATAAAATCCCGGAAGACGCTCCTTTCATCAATCTTTTTTTCGACTATGAAACCATCGGAGAATATTACACGGAAGAGACCGGAATTTTCAATTTTTTTGAAGCTCTTTTCTCACAATTGGCCGAATCGCCCAATTATAAATTCATTCTCCCGAAAGAAGTAGTGGAAATGGATATTCCAGCTGCGACCATGCATTCGCCGTGGGCAATTTCTTCTTCCGGTGACGAAAAAGATACGTCGGAATGGTTAGGGAACGAATTGCAACAAGAGGCTTTTCAACAATTATTCAAGCTGGAAGAGTTATACCATCAATCTCAGAATGAAACAGCCAAACTCAATTGGTTACGTTTACAAGCGGCCGATCATTTCAATTTCATGAGCAACAAATGGTTTGAACATAAATCCGTAAAACGGAATTTCGAAGTTTATCCCTCTCCTTATCAAGCTTTTATCAATTATATGAATGTACTAAACGATATTAAAATAGAATTGGCAACCGGCCATAAACATCCTTCCAAAGAGATCTTATTTTCCTAATAAATATCATCTCTTTCATCACTCATCATTAG
>JAVWBZ010000206.1:0-3442 GCA_036649255.1 Bacteroidales bacterium | reverse complement strand
CTAATTTTGATGTCTACAATATCTTCGTTACTATCGAAAGCAGCTACGATGTTTAGACCGTAATTTTTGAAACCGTCGTATGAAAGCAAAGTTCTTCCCAATTGTCCTACCCCAACCAGAATGGCATCATCCACATTGTTATAGCCTAAAAAAGTTTCAATATCATTTATTAATTCATTGATTTCAAATCCCATGCGAGGTTTTCCGGCAGTAGAACTTACAAAAGCCAAGTCTTTACGTACCTGAATGGGATTGAGTTTTAAACTTTCGGCTATGGTGGTAGAAGAGATGTAATGTTCTCCCTCCTTAATTCTTTCTTTCAGATAATAAAAATAGGTAGGTAGCCTGTTGAGGGTTGCTTTTGAAATTCCGGCACTTTTATGTTTAATCTCTTCCATGGCTTTTATTTTTCTGTTTTATTATCGATATATTTTTATCGATAAATTTAGATTGCAAAAATAATATTCTTTTTTATATAGTCTATCGTATTATGATAATTTTTTCTTACTGATTGATAGTTAATTATGATAATGAGGTGTTTAAATGGTTATAAAAATAGAATATTTTTGCTGTTTTTAGAACCGGGAAGATATTTTTTTTCTGTTGAATTTAATCCGCACTTTTCCTCTTTCATGTGAATTGGCAATTTTGAGTAGTTTTTTTGTTATATCTTTTATGAATTGATGGGCCGATTTAGGGAGGAGATCGTATTGATTTTGATCTGTTTGTTTTTTGTTTGATATTTGGGTAATAGATTTTCGTGTACCTTTGCATCCTTAAAAATGGATTATGAATTTTAACTTGAGATCACCTTTTCCCCCCAGTGGCGATCAGCCGCAAGCCATCAAACAGTTGGTGGAAGGTCTGAACCGTGCTGATAAGGCGCAAACTTTATTGGGGGTTACCGGGTCTGGAAAAACCTTTACGATTGCCAATGTTTTGAAAGAGGTTAATCGACCGGCTTTGGTTTTAAGTCATAATAAAACTCTGGCAGCTCAGCTGTACAGCGAGTTTAAACAATTTTTTCCTGATAATGCAGTGGAGTATTTTGTTTCTTATTATGACTATTATCAACCCGAAGCTTATATTCCTACTACTAATACTTATATTGAAAAAGATCTTTCTATTAACAAAGAGATTGAAAAATTGCGATTACGTACTACTTCAACTTTGCTTTCCGGGAGACGGGATGTCGTAGTAGTGGCCTCCGTTTCATGTATATATGGGATTGGGAATCCGGAGGATTTTGCCAAAAATGTGATTCATCTCCACAAGGGGATGGTAATAGACAGAAACCAGTTGTTGCATGCTTTTGTCGGAAGTTTGTACTCGCGTACCGAATTGGAATTGGAACCGTCGAAGTTCAGGGTAAAAGGCGATACGATTGATATCTTTCCTCCCTACAACGATCATGCATTCAGAATTGTTTTTTGGGATAATGAAATAGAGGAAATTTTTGAAATAGAAGCTGTATCTGGTACGAAAATTAATCAGCTGGAGCAATTGACAATTTATCCCGCCAGTATTTTTGTTACTTCACAAGATTCCATGAATGAAGCGATTAACCAGATCAAACTTGATTTGGGAATTCAGATTGATTACCTCAAATCGATAGGAAAACATTTGGAAGCTAAGCGATTAGACGATAGAGTAAACTATGATGTGGAGATGATGAAGGAGTTGGGATACTGTTCAGGAATTGAAAATTATTCTCGCTATTTTGATAAACGACAACCTGGTGACAGACCTTTCTGTATTTTGGATTTTTTTCCCGATGATTTTATTATGGTAATAGATGAAAGTCATGTGACGGTTCCTCAGATTGGGGCCATGTATGGTGGCGATCGTTCTCGCAAGATGAATCTGGTGGAGTACGGTTTCAGATTGCCGGCAGCTTTGGATAACCGGCCCTTGAAGTTCGGCGAGTTTGAAAGTTTAGTGGGGCAGAGTATTTATGTAAGTGCTACCCCCGCCCAGTATGAACTTGAAAAGTCGGAGGGCGTTATTATTGAACAGGTGGTTCGCCCTACCGGATTGTTGGACCCTCCGATTGAAGTACGTCCTGCTGATAATCAAGTGGATGATCTTTTGGAAGAGATAGAACTTACCGTGGAAAAAGGAGAGCGTGTATTGGTGACTACCCTGACCAAAAAAATGGCGGAAGAGTTAAACGCTTATCTGATTAGAATTGGAATCAGTACCCGGTATATTCATTCTGATGTGGATACGTTGGAACGTGTTGAAATATTGAAAGATCTGCGATTCGGTTCCATTGATGTATTGGTGGGGGTTAATCTTTTGCGTGAGGGACTTGATTTGCCCGAAGTTTCATTAGTTGCCATTTTAGATGCCGACAAAGAGGGCTTTTTGAGGAATGAACGTTCCCTTACCCAAACGGCAGGTCGAGCAGCACGGCATGTTAATGGACATGTTATTTTTTATGCCAATAAGATTACCAAATCGATGCAGGCTACCATGGATGAGACTTTACGAAGACGTAGCAAGCAGATGGATTATAACAAAGTACATGGTATCATTCCGAAAAGTGTTATCAAATCAGATGAGATGTATCTTGCTGGTAGCATTGATAGGGTGGTTTCAAAGTTAAGCACCTCACAGCAAATTGGGTATAACCTTTCTGATTCATCCGTTCCAGTGGCTGCCGAAGAACAAAATTCGAAAATGCTCAATGCCGATCAATTACAAAAGCAAATTAAAAAGTTGAAGAAAGAGTTGGAGGAGGCTGTCAAAGAACTTGATTTTGTGCAGGCAGCGAAACTTCGCGATACCATACAGCATCATGAAACTCTTTTACGCAATTATTGAGAAAGAGTTGCTTGAGTTCTTTAGAAATCTTATAGATATCGGCATCATAATCATGATATAGTACAATCTGTTTTAACAGACTATCTGTCAATTTTCAACTGAATTTTTTAGTTTCTCATTACGGTTTTCTACTCGCAGTTAGGAGTGATTTTTTTACTGTAAAATATTATAAATTATTTGGTTTATTGTTTTTATTAACCGAGCTTTCGGATTAATCCGAAAAAATGGCTCCGTCTCAAAAACAAGTTGATGGTCATAATTTTAAGCAAATAATTTAGATAGTCTGAAGATGAAAAATGGACTATCAGTTACACTTGTTAGTTGAGTTCCGAACACCTTTCCTTTTGCGTTGAAAGATTCTGCCAAGGCGTTTGTTGAGCGGTTGTCGAAATAGTTTACGATAGTTCCGTAGTTGTTTTGCATTGTGTTGATTACCGAGTTGGAGAACTTGCAGGTTAGGCGTTCAACTTTATTGTACCATTGTGTTAATTTTGTTAAATCGATACGTTTGTCGGTGATTTTTGGTTGTATATCTGAGTTAATTCTATAAACACAAGATTTTTATGCTTGTTCTATTTCAGGATATTGTTCGAAGAATATCTCAGCTCGTTGTTTT
>JAVWBZ010000205.1:0-3443 GCA_036649255.1 Bacteroidales bacterium | reverse complement strand
AATTCCTATGCAAGTATCGTCACAGTATATCCTACTCCACAAATTCAAACCATTAATACGGCCATTTGCAATAACGGAAATTTTTCTATTTTACCTGTAAATGGCCAAAACGGGATTATTCCAGACAATACAACTTATTCATGGAGTGCTCCCATTGTACCCGGAACTTCAGGTGAAACCAGTGGACTTGGGCAAATCAGCATAGAAGGAACACTAACAAACAATACCTCAGATCCTGTAACGGTTAAATATACCGTACAACCATTCTCAGGAGCCATCGGCAATTGTATGGGTGATACTTTCAACATTAACGTAACCGTATATGACCAACCCCTCATGAATATGGTTTCCAATATACGGGCTTGTCCAAATTCTCCGGTTAACATCGCTCTTGGATCTGAACATCAAGTTGCAGGTCAGAGTTTTTATTGGCAAAACAGTAATACTTCTATCGGTTTAGGTGCAACGGGACAAGGCAATATTTCGTTCACCTCAACGAATCTGCCTATTGAAGAAATAGGTAATATCACTGCGCTTCCTCGTTATGAAACGAGCTTCGGCACCTGCATAGGCAATCCTATTTATTTCCAGATTTTCATAAACCCAGCCATTAAAGTTAGGGTCTCCGATGCTCATGTTTGTCCAAATGTAGGAGAAACCGAACTCACTGCCACACTAAACTACATTTTCAATGATTATGAAGCAACATGGAACATTCCAGGACTCCTTGAAGAGATGATACATCAGAATAACGCATCTCAACACACTGACAGTATCACCGTTCCCATACCCGACACCCTCTGCAACCAGACCTATATGACCTACCTGAACATTGTTGACAACATCGGATGCTCTGCTACCGATACAGGAACAATCACAATTCAGAACGAAATACCTCAAATTATAATCCCTCAGCCAGTACTTAATTATACCATAACAAATTGTCCCATAACACTTCCCGATATTAGAGATCAAGCAAACATCATTAGCCTATGCCAAAACATTATCTCCATCGAACAGGAGCCTGCCATAGGAAGTCTGATCGATACCAGTAGCACCCTGGTAGAAATTATTGTTCAAGACGCCTGTGGAAACACGATTCGTTCAGTTCCCATTACTGTTACCTTCTCTCTTCCTCAAACTATTCAAATCATATGCCCCAATAATCTGCACAAAACCCTTGATTATGGGGAATGTTCATGGACTTACCAGAACATAGGAAGCGCCTCTCTTGATTTTAATTGTGAAAAATTTATCGATACCATCTATGCTAATATATCAACTCCCATTACCATACATGGCAATGACACTCTGGAAGTAACCTGGACTATTGTAGATATATTAGGAGCATCCAGAACTTGTATCCAATATTTATCCGTGGAATATCCACCTTGTGGCAATGATTTTGTAGCAAAAGATCAAGAAGAAATTGGATATAAAACCGTCCGTATCGGTTGCAATTGCTGGACACAAGAAAATCTACGCTCAAGAATATATTCAGACCAAAGCCCCGTTTCATTTGATAGAGCCTATCATTCAGACATGTATCAGGATACCGTTTGGAATGAAGAAAACTTCGGATTACTATACTCTTGGTATTCAGCAGTGAAACTTCCGGAAGGCTCCAATGAGGCTCCCGTACTCAACAGTTCCGGCCATGTAGAAGGCATTTGTCCCGCAGGTTGGTACTTACCCGGAGAAACAGAATGGCAAGACATAATCAATTTATCAGATGATGACCTTAAATCGTCCAGCTTTTGGATTTACAATCCAGGAAGCGATTTTTCTCTTTTCAAAGCTCACCCAGCAGGCTTTTTCAACAGTAGTAAAAACAACTTTAACCACATGATGGGAAATGCTTATTTCTGGCTCTATGATTCCCCTACCAGTAACAACAACAGCACGCACATAGACTACGATTGTTCCCTAATTCACAATGAAAACGTATCCAAATACAATGGGTTTTCTATTCGATGTGTAAAAGAATAATTTTTATTTGATATTAAAAAAGCCGGACAGTGATAAAATTGCCCGGCTTTTTTAATATTGTTATAATTTTTATTTATTAAAACTATATTTCAGTGATCTATTCTGTTTCCCCTACCTCTCGTATCACATTATTTTATATTTTTGTCGCCTAAATATTTTGCTATGAAAAATTTTGGATTGATTGGTGTAAGCGGCTATATTGCTCCTCGTCATTTAAAAGCCATTAAAGAAACCGGACACAATTTAATTGCCTCTTATGATAAAAACGATAGTGTGGGTATTTTGGACAGTTATTTTCCAGATGCTTATTTTTTCACCGAATTGGAACTGTTTGACCGCCATTGTACAAGATTAAAAGAACAAGGTACGTCTATAGACGTACTTTCCATCTGTACCCCCAATTATCTGCATGACGCTCATATTCGCTACGGACTTCGTTTGGGAGCAGATGTAATTTGTGAAAAACCGTTGGTTCTTAATCCTTGGAATATTGATGCACTTAAATCCGTTGAACAGAAATCGGGGAATAAGATATACAACATTCTTCAACTCAGATTACACCCCTCGATTATAGCTTTGAAAAAAAAGATAGAGAAAGCAGATTCGAATAAGATTTACAATGTTGACCTTACCTATATTACCTCTCGAGGAAATTGGTTTTATGTAAGTTGGAAAGGTGATGACAAAAAAAGCGGAGGAATTGCCACCAATATTGGAGTTCACTTTTATGACATGCTAACTTGGATTTTCGGAAATGTTAAAGAAAATATCGTGCATATAAAGTCTCACGATAGAGTAGCCGGTTATTTGGAACTGGAACGAGCCAGGGTCCGTTATTTTTTGAGTATCAATTCCGATCATCTTCCGGAAAATGCAGTAATAGGTGAAAAACACACCTTCCGCTCCATTACCATCGAAGGAGAAGAGATAGAGTTCAGTCAGGGATTTACCGATTTACACACCGAAAGTTATCGCAAGATTCTGGCAGGAGAAGGTTTTGGCATAGACGAAGCTCGCAATTGTATTCAAATTGTGCATGATATCAGAAACGCCCAACCGATAGGTTTACAGGGCGAATATCACCCTTTGGCAAAATTTCCTTTAACCAAACATCCATTCGGTTGGGAATAATTTTTTTAAGGGTGCCTTCGCCTCTTGACTGCATGGGTTGTATTCGTTTTTCTGTTTGCTTTCCCGCACTTCTTTTTTATATCAGTATTTCATTTCCGGCTCCAGGTCAGACTTTTTGTGAATGCTCTTCACCGTTTACGCGATTGCAGTGTACCCGCTTCAATTCAACACCATCCCAGAAAGTGTGCAAAATTCAATTCATTGCCATTTTGTAATTGCATTAAAAAAACAAAAAGAGATGAAATGTTAAGCGATCTCATCCAGAAGGAAGAAGAATTTGAACAAATGCTGAAGATGAGTTTAGCCATTTTGATGAAAGCAGA
>JAVWBZ010000204.1:0-3445 GCA_036649255.1 Bacteroidales bacterium | reverse complement strand
TGGGGAATGGGTCAAACTCTTAATCCATTTCACTAATTGTTCGCAGCCATTCAAATCATTGGGAAATTTGTTGTAAGATAGCTCATCCACAGACGAACTCTTTACCAAAGCCGCATCGAAAGTTTCTTTCGAAAAATCAATACCAATAAAAATCTTTTTCATACTTTTGCATTTAACATTACTACTGAAGATGGAGTTAACCAATAGCTGCCTGCACCGATACTCTTAATGGATTTTTTTCCAATATTCTATTTGGTGTCTGTCAGCCGGAACTGTAAAGGTCTGATTCACCACATAAATTATGTTTAGTACCATGTATAGGTTACCTTTTCAGTTCGGTTAATTCCTTCTTTATTACAACTAAAGTTTGAAATTAAACCTTGGCTTTTCATCTTTTATTTTTTACACTGCAAATATAAGAGCTGCAAATATAAGAGTACCACTTAGCGCTTTTTTATCGTTATTCTTTATTGAAAATCAAACTCGTATGAAGTGTATCTATTGGATGAACAGAAGTAAGCGAAACGGAATTCAACGTTATCAATGCAAACACTGCAAGCGGTATTTCCAAGCCCGCTACACCAAGCCCCCAATTACCCAAACCCAATACCAATGGATACGCCGGTTCAACAACGAGGGGTGCGACATTAGCAACATAGCACAGTTGTTGGATCTAGCCAAAGCCAATGTGCAAAGGGGGTATCTTACGTCTTGCCAACCCCATGCTATCCCAAAAGTGTGTAAATTTCATCTTTTTTTATTGCAATTACAAAATTACAATGAATTGAAATTTACACAAAAGCAACATAAAAGAAATTTTATTTAAAATATCAAAAATAGAAAACAGATTTCAGGAAGAGAAGCAACTCATCTTGGAATGGTTGGTGCTTCATGAATGCTCTACAGTGAAAAAGAATTACATGTTCTCTGTTTGATTTTTGGTGTTGAAGAATCGGAGAGTAGAATATCGCCATTTGTGAACCTTACTTTATACAAGAGATTTGACAGAAGATGGGCTTGGAAAACTATTCGACGGTTATTATGGAGAAATATTAATAGTAAATTACACATTAACAATGAGGAATGCGGTATCGGATTAAGCGATCGAGCCCGGTGCGTGAGCGGCTGAAACGGCATCCCGCAGCGGATCCGGACGAACAATTCAGGAAAAAGGGCTGGTATGTAAAAATGTAAAAATAGGAGAAAACAGAGCGTAAAAGAAGGAGGAGACGCGAGGAATATAGTGGAAGACGCGACGGCGAAGCCGGCACGCCCTAAAAAACATCATTTTAATTTACTTAATTCCGAAAAAAACACTGTTTTTAGTGATATTTTCATTATTTTTGCCGCTTTAAAAACAATAAAAATCAAATAATTTCAATGAACGAAGATATTTTTCAAGGCTACAAAGGTGATGCCTTAGCACTTCTTAAAAAGTACAATGTACGTGTATGGGGAACGGCTGAAGTAGAAACAACCCGCGGGCATTTTTCGGGGACCATTTTGCCGCGGGCCGAAAATGACGATGCTCAACATATTGTCATGAAGATTGTTACTGGTTATAATATTGGGATTGATACTGGTACGATTGTGAGTATGAAGGAGACAGGATACAAAAAAGCTCATTATCAAATTCCTGAAAAGGCGTTTCCTTATACGAAAGGATTGCCTCATGTTAAATTATTGGGAACTGGCGGTACTATTGCTTCTCGCCTTGATTATCGTACAGGTGCGGTGATTCCTGCCTTTTCGCCCGGTGAGTTATATGGTGCAGTACCCGAACTGGCTGATATCTGTAACTTGGACACGGAAAAGATATTTGCTGTTTTTTCGGAAAATATGGGTCCCACGCAATATGTTGCTTTGGCCAAAAAAATAGGAGAAGAAATTGAAAAAGGGGTTGAAGGAATCGTGATCGGTCACGGTACCGACACACTACACCACACCGGTGCAGCTCTTACTTTCATGTGCCAAAATCTGCCAATACCGGTTGTATTGGTTGGATCGCAACGTTCTTCTGATCGTCCCAGTTCCGACGCCGCTCTCAATCTAATGCATGCCATGACAGCTGCCGGGCACGGCAATATTGCGGAAGTGATGGTTTGTTCGGTCCCACTTCCGACGATTATGGGTTACTTCATAAAGGAACACGGGTACGAAAAATGCACTCGTCGTACCGCTCTACCTTCAGAACCATTGGTGATACTCCTTTGGCTCGTGTTACCCGAAAAGGAGTGGAACCTATCAAACAGGATTTCCATCCAAGGCGTAGAGATCGTGATGTTAAGATTATTCCTACTTTTGATGATCGGGTTGCCATGCTTTACTATTATCCGGGAATGAAACCCGACATGTTGCACGCCATTATCGACAACGGCTACAAAGGAGTGGTATGGGTAGGAACCGGTTTGGGACATATCAACAAAGAGATGTATCCGGCCGTAGAACGTGCCAAGGCGGAGGGTGTTCATCAATACATGACCCTGCAGACTCTTTGGGGTTTTGTAGATATGTTTGTGTATGATACTGGACGTGATATGATGGCCAAGGGCATTATTCCGGCAGGCAATATGCTTCCCGAAGTTGCTTTCATTAAATTGGGATGGGCGTTGGGGCAAACCCACGATTCAGAGGAAGTGAAAAAGTTGATGTTAACTCCTATTAATGACGAAATTACCTTACGTGAACCCTATAACGGATACTTGGTTTACCAAGGTGGAACCCCTGAAGTAGAAGAATTTATCAAAAAAGTACGAAAATAATTGCTCTATACAATATTTTAACTATTTTTGCCGCCAATTTAAAAAACAAACTAAAAATAATTTTATGAAAAAAACTTTTACCTTTTTTGCAGCGCTTTTTATTGCAATAGCTACTAATGCTCAAAGTGTTGACCTTGCTTTACTTGGTTTTGTTAACGAACAAAACGAACCTATTGCTTCTATTACTTTAGGAGCTACTGACGCTTTAAATCCTACTGTTGTATTGAACAACAACAGTGCCAGTGGAATTATAGGAAACAGTGATACTGTATTTTTCAAAGTTTCCATTGCAGGAGTTGATCTCTTTGACCTTTATCTATTAGGATCACAATTAACCACACTGACTCCAGGAAACAACATGATCATCGGAGGCAATGCTCCCCTTTTCACAGCTGAAGAGCTCAATACCATCGGTTTGAATTCATTCACCCTTTGTTACACCGTTCGTATTTCTAGTCAGACTACCACCGATCCTAATTCAGCCAATAACCAAGCTTGTGTAAACGTAATTCGCACAGTAGGTGTTGAATCATTCAACGTAGTCGATGTTCGCGTTTATCCAAATCCTGCTTCCAGTTTCATTACGATTGACAATGCAGAAAATGCACAAATTACATTATTTGATCTTGCAGGAAAAATGATTACTACTATTGAAAGTGCTTCTGCTAACCAAACAATTGATG
>JAVWBZ010000203.1:0-3459 GCA_036649255.1 Bacteroidales bacterium | reverse complement strand
AATCAGACTGTTGGCTTTCGATGATTTGATCAATGCCAATTACCGAACGGTAGCCAAAGATATCATTGATCAAGACGGCCGTTTTCACCTTTCTTATAATACCAATCATATCGAATTGGTACAGTTGGCCATCAATACTTCCAAGGCTGAATTTTTTATTGTCCCTTCTCATGAATATGTGTTTGATATAGAAATGGATCCACAGCTTTTTCAACTTCTTGACCCTACTCAATATGGTGGATATTTACAAATTAAAAATTCCTTTATTGATACTGCCGACCTCAATTATAAGATTAATCGCTTTTCTAATTTTTTTGAAAAAGTACTTGATTATTATTCTTTTAGATTGTTTGTTGATCTTAATAAAGAGGTGTTGGACACAGTTCACGATGTCATGAAAAGCAAATTTCCGTATGAGTATGAGCCGGATAATTTTTATTTGTCGTATGTCTATTATTCTTATGGCAGTGTAGATAGAATCATCTACAATAAGGCGTATGATTCTTTGTATCATGTCTATTTTGACAATGAATACCTATTGTATCATAATCCGGCTTACATGAATTTATTTAATTCTTTCTATAGCAATTATTTGTACAATTCTCCCCGAATTTCTAAAAGTACGATTACGCAGTATATCAACGATAAGCCTGATTTCATGTTGTTGTTTAATGAAGTGGGGAAAGATCCGCTGTTGGTGAATGAAAAAATCCGTGAATTGGTTCTCATTAAAAATTTGGGGCAATTTTATGAAAATGAAGAGTTTGACAAGGCTAATGTTATCAAATTGTTGGAGTTTGTCAAAGCAAACAGCCGTTTTCCAGAACATCGCCAAATTGCACTTAATACATTGGCTTCTTTTGATAGATTGGAAAAGATAGCAACGGAAAAAGACAATATTGTTTTTCAGGATGCAGCCGGCAAAAATGTCAAAATACAAAAACTGTCGGGAAAATGGGTTTATATTCAGTTTTTTCAAACCAATTGTGCCGATTGTATCAGAGAAATGTTGATTATGAAAGATTTACATGATAAATACAAAGAGGATATTGATTTTGTTTCGATCAGTTTGGATGCCGATAAAATAAAGTTAACTAACTTTGTAAGTCATTATCCTATGTTTGACTGGTCTTTTTTACACTTTAACAATCAGTATGATTGGCTTGATCAGCTGGGAGTGAAAACGTTGCCTGATTATCTTCTTTTGGATCCGGAGGGGAAAATTGCATTGCGTTATGCACCCTCGCCAGAAAAAGAACTCCCCAAATTTTTGTATGAATGGTTCTACAAAGAAGAAGCGGATAAAAATCCTTTATTTTACCCTAGAAAGTAGTTCTGTCTATTTTTACTTTGTTTTTTAACATGGGAACAAATACAAATTCCCCGAATTCTTCTTCTTGATAGTTTTCTTCATCCATTTTGGTAACTCGTTTCATTGTTTGAGTTGCATCTCCCACGGGAATGACCATTACTCCCCCGGGTTTTAATTGTTGAAGTAGTGAAACAGGTACGTTGGGTGCACCACAAGTGACAATAATCTTATCGTAAGGAGCATACCTGCTCAAACCTGAGAAACCGTCTCCATAATGTAAAATGATTCGATCGTCGATATTTTTTAATAACATTTTTGTCTTTAGATGAAGTTCAATTTGCCGTTCAATGGAATAGACTTTGCCCCCCATGGCACTTAAAATAGCGGCTTGGAAGCCTGACCCGGTTCCAATTTCCAATACTTTATCTCCTTTTTTTATGTGTAACAATTGTGATTGGAATGCCACCGTGAAAGGTTGTGAAATGGTTTGGTCGCAGTAAATGGGAAGTGCAATATCTTCATAGGCTTGATTCCATAAAAAGGACTCTAAAAAGCGATGACGTTCAACAGTTGCAAATGCTTGCAATACACTTTCATCTGTGATTCCCTTGGAGCGTAATAAGGCTATTAATTTTGCCTTGGCTCCTAAGAGCAAGTATGATTCATTCATAAAATATGATTTTGAAACGCAAAAATATAAATTTTTATCAGTAAAAGAAATTAAAATAGAGAGAAATTTCCTCTGAAGATGGTGAGAATAAAACTCCTCATTTTCATTTTTTTTTATTATTTTTGCCACTTAATTCAAGAAAAATGAAACGGATTGCTGTTTTTGGAGTAGGGCACCTCGGGAAAATTCATTGTAAATGTATTCAAGAGAGTAAAAATGCGGAATTGATAGGCATCTACGACCCTGACGGGGTTCAAACCCATGAAATATCGGAAGTATTAGGAATTCCATTATTTGATACTCCCGAGGAATTGCTGGCATTGTGCGATGTAGCCGATATTGTAACCACTACTTCAAGTCATTATGAGATGGCCAAAAAAGCAATTGAATTCAAGAGAGACACTTTTATTGAAAAACCGGTTACGGTTACCGTTGAACAAGCGGAAGAATTGATGATATTGGCGGAACAACAGAAAGTAAAAGTACAAGTTGGTCATGTAGAACGGTTTAATCCAGCTTTTATTGCGGCACAACCGTTTATCCATCATCCTATGTTTATTGAAACTCATAGGCTGGCGATGTTTAATCCCAGAGGAAATGATGTTTCTGTTGTATTGGATTTGATGATTCATGATTTGGATATAGTACTGAAAGTAGTCCCAAGTCGTTTAATAGATATTCAGGCAAGTGGAGTAGCCATTGTAACCGATACATTTGATATTGCCAATGTGCGCCTTCGATTTGAAAATGGTTGTGTGGCCAATCTTACCGCAAGTCGGCTCTCTCTTAAAAATATGCGCAAAACACGATTATTCCAAAGTAATGCATATATCAGCATCAATTTACTCGAAAAAAAGGCGGAAATTATTCATTTGGAAAAAGTAAAAGAGGATGAAGAAAACCCGTTTGCTTTGATTTTAGATACCGGCAAAGAAAACGAAAGGAAGCAAATTATTATCGAATCTCCCGAAATTATGAATCATAACGCTATTCAATGCGAAATTGAGAGTTTTGTAGAGGCAATCGAAAATAATACCACCCCGGTGGTTTCCTTATATGATGGTTGTTATGCACTTAAAACAGCTTATCGTATTTTGGATAAAATGAATGAAAATATAAAATAAAACAGTTTTTTTACCGTTCTGTAATCATGAAGCAATTATATAAAACGATTTTCTTTTTTTTACCTTTCTCTTTTTTAATGTTAGGGTGCGACAAAACAGACCTTACTCCGGGCTTTATTGAGATAAGTGTGGATGATCTGGCCAATGTTGTGGATGTTACTGACTTTAATACGGTACATGGAACCAGCTATGATTCTTATGAACTGGCTACCGTAGCTCATAATTTTTTCACCAATGTGAATGTCTATGTTGATGGCGAGAATTTAGGGTGTTGGGAACTTCCTTGTAAAGTCCCTGTTTTAGGATTAAAAGGAGATTCTGCTATCGTTCAACTGGTGCCTTGTTTTAGAAAA